>JAHHLF010000034.1 GCA_018679315.1 Bacteroidia bacterium
CAGTAATACCGATGCAGTATGTACAATCGAACGTGGCCGCAGCTCCGGAAAGGACTTTGATCTCTTTAAAAAGATCAATGTACAATTCAAAAAGGGATGGAACCTGGTAAAAACAACTTTTGAAGGCGAACGCATCCCTATAAATTGGGGTGGAGGCAGTGGCATTCAAAGCTATTATAAAGATGAAAAGATAACGGCACAACAGGACCTTAGTGCAGACACTAAATGGATCTTTTATCCAAATTGGGAAACACTTCAATCAGGAAATTAAAAAGCATATCGGGGGGGGTTTATTTTGAGAATGGGCACCCCCCTTGTACATAATCACTTCTTTTATCAGGAACAGTTCAACTAAATTTTGAGGAGCCTTGATCTTCACTTACTTCCTCGGAATTTAGTTTAAAAATCTTCCTTATATTTAGATAACAAGGAGTGTTGGCGAACAAACTCTTTGTTTCTCATCGTTTTATTCCCGTTTGGTTTGAGGGCCTTGAGACGTAACCAATCGTAAACTAACATCCATTGAAGATGGTCTCTCAGCATATTGAACCAGAAGCACGTGAGGTCTACGAAAGGATGATCGAGGTGTTCTTTTACGCTAAACCTTTGGATGATCTCAAAGAGACCGTTCACCAGGAATTTTTTGGATATGGCACGGCAGCTCATGAATTCTTTGAGAGCAGAAGGGAGTTGCAGAAAATGGCCAAACTTCAAGCCGAACAATTGCGGCAACAAAAATTCGAGATCAGTCGCAAAAAAGTAATGGAAAAATTATTGACCGATGGCACTAGCTGTCTCATTGTGGAGGAATTTGATTTGTATCTCTCTGAAAGCGATCATCAGATGCACATGAGACTATCGACAATTCTGGAACTTATGAATGAAAAATGGTTGGTTACCCATTTCCATGGTTCAACACCAGATTCTAATATTGATGATACTGAAGCCCTTCCCTTGGAAGGACTCCGCAAGAAAAACGAGGTGTTGGAAGCCCGGATCAAAGAGAGAACCCGCGATTTGGAGATTGAAGCAGCTTTGGAACGGGTTAGATCAAGGAGTATGGCCATGCACAAAAGTGAGGAACTGGCTGATCTTTCCCTTGAATTGGTAAAACAGGTTCAGGCCCTGGGAGTAGCTACCTGGTTTTGTGCCTTTAACATCTATGATGATGATCCTCAAGGTTCATTAGAATGGGGCAGTAATGGCCAGGGTACGTTCCCCAAATACAGAACCCCAAGGGAAGGCATCTTCCTTCGCTATTATAAGGCAGGACAGAGGGGAGAAACCCTACTTATCAATGAAATCGGTGAAGATGAGTGTCCAGCTCATTACGAATACTTATGCACTTTGCCCGGTGTAGGCGAACAGCTGCTTAAAATGAAGGAGGAAGGCATTCCTTTTCCCGCTTCACAAATAGACCATGTAGCCTTTTTCAAATATGGATATGTCTTATTTATTACGTACGAACCGGCCCCGGAATCCCATGAAATTTTTATACGTTTTGCAAAAGTTTTTGAACAGACCTATACCCGTTTCCTGGACTTAAAAAAGGCAGAAGCCCAGGCACGGGAGGCCCAAATTGAAAATGCTTTGGAAAAAGTACGTAGCCGTACTATGGCTATGCAGAAAAGTACGGAATTGGGGGATGCAGCCAACAATCTGTTCCTTCAGGTACAGGCGTTGGGAATACCTGCCTGGAGTACGGGGTATTGTATCTGGGAAACCGAAGATATGAAAACGGCATCCTGCAGTATGAGCAGTGAGGGCGAATTTCAAAAGTCATTTAGTTTACCAACTATTGGAGAAGGCTATAATTTTTATGATCCGGCAATTAAAGGGGAATCTTTTTATGTGGAAGAATTAGGGGGCAAAGCACTAGAAAAGCATTATGAATTTATGCGTACGCTGCCTAAGGTTGGGGAAATATTGGACGATCTCCTGAATGCAGGGTTGTCCTTACCCACCTTTCAAATATTTCACATCGTCTTTTTTACTCACGGCTATCTAATGTTCATCACCTATGAACCCGTTCCGGAAGCACATGACATATTTAAACGCTTTGGTAACGTTTTTAAACAGACCTATACCCGTTTCCTGGACTTAAAAAAGGCAGAAGCCCAGGCACGGGAGGCCAAGATAGAAGCGGCTCTGGAAAAAGTTCGGTCAGCCTCGCTGGCGATGCACCAAAGTAAAGATCTTCATAATGTTTTAGTAATGTTGTACAATCAATTGGATGCCCTG
>JAHHLF010000339.1 GCA_018679315.1 Bacteroidia bacterium
CCACTTTCAGTAGCCAGCATGCCTGCCAGGGGGTGCTGGGTTTGCAGAGTTTGCATGTCATTTAAATTTAAGTCGGATTCTTCCTCTGTTGAACAGGAAAAAAAGAAGAAAATTGTAAACAGTGAACTCAGTGCTTTAGTTTTCATAATGCGAGTGTTTTTAAGGTTGTTATTTAAAGTTCCCTAAAAACAGAAAAAGAGCATTTCAACCATGTGGCGGATGCTTTAAAATTTTTTTTAAGGTTTTAAATTATGATGTCATTCACTTTCAGTGAGTTACATTTTTATTAATCAGCCGAATCCCTTAACTTTAATAGGTACCTAATTTACTTCTACCTCGTGAATGCTTCAGACTTTATTTCCAGGGCTAGGGAGATCGTCTTAGACAACCTTCTCAATTCTCAGTTCGGAGTGGAGATGCTGGCCAGGGAGTTGGGGATAAGCAGGTCAGAATTGTATAAAAGGATCAAGGCTATTAAGAATAAGTCGGCCAGCCAGTTTATCCGCGAGATCAGGCTGGATAGGGCACTTGAGCTTTTAAAAACCGAATCCTATTCCATTGGGGAGATCGCTTATATGGTCGGCTTTAGCAGCCCAACCTATTTCTCCACTGCTTTCAAGGATTATTATGGCTATTCGCCAAGTGTTTCCAAACAGAATGGAAATGTTTCAAAATCCGAGAAAATTCCAAAAACAAAAAACAAGACCATTCCCCTTGTTCTTGGTGCCGTAGCAATCCTCATCCTGGCCTTCTGGTCTGTAGGCGCCCTAGGTGGCTCAAAGTCCGATAAAGAGAATACTGTTGATTTATCCGTCGACCGCAAAACAAGCCTGAAAGCATACAAGTTATATGTTGAAGCCCGGGAGTTGGGAGAGCAAAGAAAAGACAGTTCATTGCCCAAGGCTATTGGTCTGCTGGAAGAGGCAGTCACCCTCGATCCTTCCTTTGCAGAGGCCTATGCCGAGTTGTCCTTCCTGTATGGACAATGGTACTATTACGGTAGCCTGAAAAAGCAGGAAAGGGACAAGATGATGAAAAAATATACCCAGAGGGCTATGGAACTAGATCCAGAAAGTTCGGAGGTACTATTGGCAAATGCAGATCTGGCCTGGAAGAACCGGATTTTTCCCCAAGATTCCTCCGTGGTCATCGGAGCTTTCCAAATCGTATTGGAAAAAGATCCGGAAAATGACAGGGCGCATTATCGTTTGTACCAGGTGTATCGAAGTCTGGGCCAGTACGAAACCTCTCATGCTCATTTAATAAGATCTTCGGCCCTGGAGCCGCAGAATTTTTTCTATAAAACCATATTGGCCAGGGACCTGTTCTGGAAAAAGAATAAGCGAGAAAGGGCCATGGAGATGATAGAGGAGGTCATCATTAACAGCGATCGACCAGGAGGCTTATATTTCAAGTCATTGTTTCTGGCTGAGAGTTCCAGAGACGGGCATGTTCAGGCCTTTAAGAATTTTCATATAGCACTAAAGGTTTCTCCCTTCTTGTATGGCTATATGTACTGGAACAGCATGATCTCACTTGACCTGGACCTGTTACCCATGGCTAAAAAATACAGTCAGCTGATCCAAATACGATATCCGGAAAATACCTATTATACCTACGAACCTGCGTTTGCTCTTTGTATCGCAGAAGGCAGGTACGAAGATGCGTTAGACCTGACCATCATCTGGCAAGTGAACAAGGGCCTGCAGGAAGAATTGGCCCTGGCCAGAATAGCGAAGGTATATCTTTTAAAAGGTAATACAGATAAATCAAAGCGGATATTGTTAGACCAATTTACAGGTCTTTATGACAGCATTGAGACAGGAAATTACAGCCCTGAATGTATCAGGAACTCGGATATAGAACCTATCAGGGCCTATGTGGAAGTATTGCGAATGCAAGAAGAACACCGTGAGGCTGATGTCTTTTCTGATTTCCTTTGCTCCTATTATGAGAAGTATTACGACAGATATTCCGTCGGCAAAAAATTTGATCCATTGGATTGTCTTTATTTACAAAATAACTTAGATGGATTTATTGGTCTGGCCAGGCAAACCTTTTTTGAGGAAAAGAACAGATTGGCCTTTTACAGAAATTTAAA
>JAHHLF010000174.1 GCA_018679315.1 Bacteroidia bacterium
GCCAGGTGTTTCTTTCCCTTATTGAGTCGGCTGAAAACACAGCATTCGGCAAGGACCACAACTTTCATAAGATTAGGGATTATAAAGATTTTGCCTCCAATGTTCCGGTAAGAGACTATGAAAAGCTACGCAATTATGTAGATAGGGTAGTGGAAGGAGAAGAGAATGTGCTCTGGCCTGGGAAACCCAAATATTTCGCTAAAACTTCAGGGACCACATCGGGTTCCAAATTTATCCCAATCACAGATGGAGCCATACAATGCCAGGTGAATGCTTCGAGGGATGCCATTCTAAACTATATCCATAATACAGGCAAGACTGCATTTGTAAACGGAAAAATGATATTTCTTCAGGGGAGCCCTGAAATGTCTGAAAAAAACGGAATTAAAATCGGCAGACTTTCGGGTATTTCTGCGCACTATGTGCCTGGCTATCTTCAGCGGAATCGCCTACCAAGTTGGGAAACCAACTGCATTGATGACTGGGAAACCAAAGTGGAACGGATCATAGATGAAACTATAGATCAGGATATGACAGTGATCGCCGGTATACCCTCCTGGGTACAAATGTATTTTGAGCGTTTAAAAGAAAGAAGCGGCAAGAATATAGGGGATCTCTTTCCGCATTTTGACCTTTTTATTTATGGAGGTGTAAACTATGAACCCTACAGAGCCAAATTTGAGTACCTCATCGGCAGAAGTGTAGATAGTATAGAGCTTTTTCCCGCAAGTGAAGGGTTTTTTGCTTTCCAGGATAAGCAAGATGTAAATGGCATGCTCTTATTGTTGGATTCGGGGATCTTTTATGAATTTATAAGCGTAGATTCTTTCTTTGAGGAAGATCCGGACAGATTGACCCTTAAAGATGTGAAAGTTGGTGTAAATTATGTAATGATCATTAGTACAAATGCCGGGTTGTGGGGGTATAATCTGGGAGACACGATCGCCTTTACTTCCACATCACCTTATCGAATAGTGGTGACCGGAAGGATCAAACACTTTATCTCAGCTTTCGGTGAGCATGTAATTGCCAAGGAAGTTGAAGAAGCAATGCAGGAGGCTATGCGATCTTCCAATGCCCGGGTCAACGAATTCACCGTGGCACCTCAAGTACACCCTCAGCAGGATGAGCTGCCCTATCATGAATGGTTCATTGAATTTGAAACAGCCCCGTCTGATATTAAAGCATTCAAACATAAGCTGGATCAAAGATTGCAAGAACAAAACAGTTATTATTTTGATCTAATACAAGGCAGCATTTTGCAACCTTTAAAAGTTACAGCACTTCAGCCCGGAGCATTTCAAAAACTTATGCAATCTCAGGGAAAATTAGGAGGCCAAAACAAGGTAGTACGACTTTCAAATGACCGTAAAATTGCAGCTGCTTTAGAAGCGTACAAACTTTAGGCAAAATCCTTGTAATAGGGGCTTTTCATAAAATTTAAGTGTAATTTTACACGCAATTATGAGCAAAGGCGTAAATATCAGCAGAGCCAGAGCATCCACAAGCGCAATTGAAAGGCTTTATGTGACCATGCGTCATTTATTTAACAGGGGATTTTATAAACCCATGGGTATTTCCGGTGAATCCTTGCGGAATGCCCTCTTATTACTCAGCCCTGAAATTTATGGCTCAATTGCTGAAGAGAAAATAGAACTCAAAGGCCTGCTGTATGTGCTTGATAGGCTGCCGGCAGGAATTGAGGAGTGTCGCTATATCAATCTTACTTCAGATGAGGGATTTACGCGATCGCACATAAAACCAATTATCCCTCCTAAAAGGCGCAGAAATTGCTATCGAATAGATAGTGAACAAATGAACATTGAGATAACCCGGGGGCGTTCTGATATTTACGATATTTTAACACACCTTACCTTCCTTTTTATCGAGTCTAGAAAGATCTGCGAAAGAGTACTTATCGAGGAAACCGGCAAGACTGTCAGAGACTGGCATAAGCTGGAAGAAGCCCTTGCACATAAGAAACTGACACAAGATCAACTGGAAGTGGCCATAATTCATACAGCCAATATTTTAGGGCGTTCCTTCGATGAGGTTTTAGAGATCTACGACAAGCTGAAAAGCAAATCTCAACCACATAGATTTCTCTCCATTATTTATTGGTTAGGCAAGCTCTCAATTGAAGAAGAAACCGGAGGAGAAAAACGCATAATTACTTTCAGCATGTTGTTGAGAGAACGTTTGGGCCATCATATTCACGGGGATCGATGGGCAAATACTATAAAAGAAACCCTGAAAAAAAGGAAACTGCTCAAACGGCCCTTGCATATCATCAGTGCAAATATGCACAGTGTTGTCAACTCACTCTTTGCAAGAAAAGCGCTGGCCAAAGAATTCCCTAACAACGGTTCTCTCGAAATATATAAGGCACTGAGTCAGGAAAAGAACAATGAACTCCGGAGTAAGGTTCTTGACATGGCAAGGAAAAATGGAATGATCTCCATAGATGACACCTCAGGAACGAATATAGACGTACAGCTTTTCGATCTTGCCAGCTTAGGTAAAGATGCTTGCTGCTATGACTTACCGGCATCTATATCCAAAGAGGACACCCCTGTGATCCTTGTAATGGATTATGCATTTGGTGAACAGGCCTTTGAGACTATAGATGAGTTACTGAAACCGTATAAACCCAATAATGAGAAACCTGTCTTCATGAATATTGCCACCATATCTATTATGGGAAAAGCAGGAATTTTAGAAGGAGGCAAAGGCGATTTAATGATTCCAACAGCACATATTTTTGAAGGTACTGCAGACAATTACCCCATTGACAATGCATTTTCAATAGCCGATTTTGAGGATAATGGCCTCCGGATTCTTGAAGGACCCATGGTCACAGTACTGGGGACATCTCTTCAAAACAAAGATATATTGCGCTTCTTTAAAGAGTCTACCTGGCAGGCCATTGGCCTTGAAATGGAGGGAGTGCATTATCAGAAGGCTATACAAGCCGCGTCTAAGATCAGGAAAAGTATACGGGAAGATGTGATCACGCGCTATGCGTATTATGCCTCTGATAATCCTTTAAAATCAGGAAGTACTTTAGCTTCGGGCGGTCTGGGCACCACAGGGGTGAAACCTACGTATCTGATAACCGATAAAATTTTAGAACAAATATTTAATTTCAAACCATGAGTACTCAAGTTTCAAATTCCGGATCACCGAATGACGAACTCGATCTGGGTCAGCTTTTTTCGTTAATCAAAAAGGCATTTTTAGGCGTATTCAAATTCTTTCTCCGCTTTTTCGTATATGTGCAAAATAACATTGTTTGGCTCGCAGTACTAGGAATTGTGGGCGCAGCTTTGGGATTTGGACTGAATATAATTTCGACTCAAAAATTAAAAACAGAAGTAATTGTAGTACCCAATCTTGAAAGCAAGCGATACCTCTTAAATACTATAGAGGAGATAAATGCAAACATTAGGGCAGACAATAAGGAATTTTTTGATTCGCTCAACATTGCATTAGCTGATAT
>JAHHLF010000022.1 GCA_018679315.1 Bacteroidia bacterium
TTCATTGAATTGGCGTATGGATCAAACTACGCTTAGAAGTTATCTGTACACCGTGAATTTTGCCTTGAATAACAGGAATTCGCATGTTGCTCCTTTTCTGGCAGTCACTGAGATCCCCGATGTGCAGAATAAATATCTGGATACCATTTACAATGCCCTCCCTGATAGCATCCTGGCGGGAACGTATGGGAAAAGGCTAAAAAGTTTGATTGAATCGCGCAAGCCAGCAGCTCAATAAGCTAGTCGGCCATTTTATTCACCTTATCGGCTAAGCCCTTCGCTTTCTTTTCGAATTCGGCGCGAATGTCATTGAAATGCTTCTTTTTATCAGAAACATCCTTAGCTCCCACTTTGGTCATAAGCTCATCAAAAGTATTGATGGCTCCGTCGATAATTTCTGTGCCCGCTTTGGAGTCTTTTTTATCCTGGGTTGCTTCTACTATATATACAGCTTCAATGATCCCACCTAACACGCTGTTGATCTCTTTCTTCAAATCCCGAATACTTGCCATAATGAACGTTTCCTCAAAAGTACGGGAATCAGAGGATAATTTCCAAAAGTTCTCCCTGGCCTTTCAATGATACAACGGCTAAACTGGCTGGAATCAGGCAAGTAGTGCCTGCAGCTAATTTCAAGGTATGCGCTTCAAATTCAACGATTACCTCCGCTTCCACACACATCAGAATCGTAAAGGAATCCCTGGCACTTAGGTCGAGCGTAACAGAGCCATCTACAGGCAGGATATTGGTTTTGAAATACGGTGAGTGCACCAAGGGTGTCGACTGGTTCTTGCGTTTCTCATACGTCACCCTGGCATCAGTTGCAGGTTCATATTCGATTGCATCCAGGGCAAGTTCTGTATGCAGTTCCCGAGTCATTCCTTTTGAATCTACCCTGTCAAAGTCATAAACGCGATAAGTAATATCACTGGTCTGCTGAATTTCTGCCAAAACGATCCCGGCACCGATGGCGTGAACTGTTCCCGCTTTTATGAAATAGGTGCTACCTTTCTCGACAGCTTCATGATGCAGAATATCCAGAAGGGTTTTATTAGTGAGATGTGTTTCATATTGAGCCTGGGTATACGCCTTATCAAATCCTAATAATAGGCGGGCGTTTGGTTCAGACTGCATGATATACCACATTTCGGTCTTGCCTTTGCCTCCATGTCTTTCTTTTGCAAGTACATCATCTGGATGCACTTGAACAGAGAGATCTCGCTGTGCATCAATGAACTTGATCAGGATCGGAAACTCACTTCCAAATTCCCGGATCACATTCGAGCCAAGGAGTTCCTTGCCGTATTCTTTGATCAGTTGATTAAGATCCCTTCCTTGCAAGGGTCCGTTAGCAACTACTGATATGTCGCCTTCCACGCCGGACAATTCCCAGCTTTCTCCGGCAGGCTCGCCAATATCCGGCTTATTAAATATCCGGCTAAGGGCATCGCCACCCCAGATACGAGCTTTAATGATTGGTTCGAAAGTCAAAGGGTATAAATTCATTTCAAGAATAGTATTGTAACACCTTCAGCTACTTCTGAGTCTGAACATATGTAAGTGCAAGCATCAACCGGAATAGGTCACAAAATTGCGAGGCGTTTCATAAAGGACAACTTCCAGTTCGTGTTCAGGATCAATATTTGGTCTGAGTTTTTGCCAGATCACCACTGCAATATTTTCTGTAGTTGGATTGAGCTCTGCGAACTCCGGAACTTCTTCATTGAGGTTCTTATGATCAAAAGCATCTTCAATTTCTGATATGATCAAATCTTTTAGAACTTTCATATCCATAACGAAGCCAGTGGTAATATCTATGGCACCGGTTACACTAACTACCAGATCGTAGTTATGCCCATGATACTTTGGATTGCTGCATTTTCCAAATACGGCCAGATTTTTGGCATCATCCCATTCGGGACGGAATAGTCTGTGCGCGGCATTAAAATGTGCTTTTCTGCTAACTTTTACTTTCATTTCCTTTAGATTCTTTACTAATATAGTCGTAAAAACGTTCGAAAATGATCTTGAACCAAACGGTGTAGCGTTCAGGGTGCAATTCCATGTCTACCCGGATGTCGTTTAATTCCATCCATTTCCAGTTTTCTACTTCCTCTTTATTGATCTCAGGTTTGTCATTAAAGAAGCCCAACATTACATGATCTAGCTCGTGCTCGGTCAATCCATTATCAAAAGGGGCTTTATAAATAAAAGAGAATAATTCTTTTAGAGGAACTTCAAATCCCATCTCTTCCATGAGTCGTCTTCTCCCTGCTTCAATATTTGATTCACCAAGTCGTTGATGGCTACAGCAGGTATTGGTCCATAACAGGGGGGAATGATATTTTGATGCAGCTCGTTGTTGCAGCATAACCTCGCCCTTATCATTAAGTACAAAAACAGAGAAAGCCCTGTGTAGTTCGGCTTTCTCATGTGCTTCCATCTTGGGCATGGTCCCTATAGGTTCGTCTTCCTGGTTAACCAGGATCACATGTTCTTCTTTCACCCTATAAAAATAACACCTTTCCCCCAATAA
>JAHHLF010000354.1 GCA_018679315.1 Bacteroidia bacterium
GTATTACCTTCTTATTGAATAGGATAGACGGGAAAAAATACGCAGAAATAGCCGAAATGGAAGGGGTAAGCGTAAAAGCGATAGAAAAACGTATGCATCTGGCTTTGAAGACATTACGGGAACAAATAGATGGAATATAAAGAATTAGGTAGGGTTTTTGGAAAGTTAGTTGTTAGAATGTAGAAACGCCGCAAAATCATGCAAGAGAATTACTTGGCAAAATGGCTTACTAACGAACTGAGTCCGGAAGAACTCGAAGCTTTTAAAGCGAGTCCGGAATACAGTTCATACCGTAAGTTAGCCGACATATCATCGCAGCTTGAGGCCCCCGCATTTGACGCGGAGGAGGCGTTCTTAGACAATGTTAAAAGACGCGCTGCACAGGAGCCTAAAGTTGTACGACTCAATACGAAGCGTACCTTATGGCGGGTTGCTGCTGCCATAGCAGTGATCTTTGCACTGTCTCTTGGTTATGTATCCACACTTACAGAGCGTATTAATACTCAGTACGCAGAACGATCTGAAGTTCAGTTACCGGATAATTCTGAAGTGATCCTGAATGCCGGGTCCAAATTAACATACCACAAAAAGAAATGGGCCTCGGATCGCCGGGTTACCTTAAAGGGGGAAGCCTTTTTTAAAGTAGCGAAAGGTGCCACTTTTAGTGTTGAAACAGAATCGGGCATCGTTCAGGTTTTGGGAACACAATTCAATGTGGAGCAACGTCCTAATTTCTTTGAAGTAAGTTGTTACGAAGGCTTAGTAAGCGTGGTCTATCAAGACCAGGAATACAAATTACCTGCCGGATCCTCCTTCATTGTTATGGACGGTTCCCAAATCACCGATACAGTACCCGTGAATGCACAGCCGAGCTGGGTATTGAATGAAAGTTCTTTCAAAAGTATCCCATTGGCTTTCGTTCTTGATGAGCTCAAGCGACAATACGACATCCGCGTTGAGACAGAGAACATAGATCTCAGCCAAAAATTTACCGGTACATTCAGCAACACAAACCTGGATTTGGCGTTACAGAGTATTAGCACCCCTGCACAAATTAGCTATACCTTAGAGGGGAACAAAGTGCTCTTTTATGCCAAGGAGATTCCATAGACATCTTAGTGCCTTTATTCTTATTCTGTTAGCCCATCTCTCGATCCGGGCTCAGGAAGTTCCATCTCCGGAAACTATAAACTTAAGGACGTACATTCTTCAGCTTGAAGAAGACTATGATGTTAAATTCTCATTCGTCGATGAAGATCTTTCAGCACTGACAGTCGAGATCCCCCAATTTACAAGCCTGCCGCTTATCCTTGAAGATATCAGGGAACAAACCCAATTGCTTATCAACAAGCTAAACGAGCGGTACTATACCTTGTCTAAAAGCAGTACGGTAGATCTTTGCGCCCGTGTCCTGGACAACTTTGAACGGAGTACGATCTCAGGGGCGTCCATTGAAGTATTGGGAAGCAGTATTGCTACTATCGCAGATATGAATGGGGAGTTCAGACTGACGAATATTCCCAGGAAAGCGGTTCTCCGGATCCGGCATATCGGTTTCAGAACACAATTTGTAACAGCCGAAGACTTTGTGACAGCTTCACCTTGTAAAGAGATCGCCCTTGGGGTAAACTATCAGCAACTCGAAGAAGTGATAGTCTATGAATTACTGACCTCTGGTCTGACAAAACAACTGGATGCCAGCATCACTATGAATCCCGGTGAATTCGGCATACTACCCGGACAAATAGAGCCCGATGTGCTACAGACGATCCAGGCACTTCCGGGAATTAAAAGTATCGATGAAACCGTGTCTAATATTAATATAAGGGGAGGTACGAATGACCAAAACCTCATCTTATGGGATAATATTAAAATGTACCAATCCGGCCACTTTTTTGGCCTGATCTCTGCCTTTAACCCTTATTTGACCGAAGAGGTTACCCTTATAAAAAATGGGACCAGTGCCCAATACAGTGATGGGGTGAGTGGGATCATAAAAATGGATACAAATGATGAGATCAAAGATATTGCCTATGGAGGAGGCGGATTTAACCTGATCAGTGGGGATATTTATGGCCATATTCCATTTCGGGGCGATATGGCCATGCAGTTCTCTGCACGGCGTTCCATCACAGATTTTTTGAATACCCCAACCTATGAGCAATTTGCCGGTCGTGCCTTCCAGGATATTCAGGTAACCAATACGAATACATCCACGGATCGGGATTTTAACCAGGAACAAAATTTTTACTTCTATGATTTCAGTGGAAAATTCCTGTACGACTATAACGAGGATCACAAACTTAGGTTGAGTTTTATTTACATCAATAATGCCTTTGATTATAAAGAGACAGACTTGCGTATTTCAACAACGAACAGGAATAGCCTGGATCAGGAAAATATTTCATTCGGGGGTACGCTTAACAGTAGCTGGTCTGACCGCTTTAAAAGCAGTTTACAGGGCTATTACACCCAATACAACCTGGATTCTTTTACAAGCACGGTGGCAGATCGCCAGCAGCTTACACAAAGGAATATTGTAGATGAACGGAGTGTACGCTTAAATACATTTTATGATTTGTCATCCACGCTGACCTGGCTGAATGGCTACCAGTTAACCGAAACCGGGATCACTAACGGGACGATCGTGACAGAACCACCATTTGATAATGAGAGCAAAAGTGTTATTCGAGGGCATGCCGGCTACACAGAACTTCAGTATACATCTGACAATAAAAGAATGCACATCAGTGGCGGCCTCCGGGTGAACTACTTGCAAAATCTGGACACCTTTGATGAGCTTATCCTGGAGCCTCGACTGAATTTCCATGCCTTTCTGGCGAACAATTTCAGAATGGAAATACTAGGCGAGTTTAAAAACCAGGTGACCAATCAATTCATAGACCTGGATGAGAATTTCCTGGGTATTGAAAAAAGACGATGGGTGTTGTCTGACGGGCAGGAGATCCCAATCACCAAAAGCAAACAGGCTTCTATAGGTTTTAATTATGAGAAAGAGAATTGGTATATAGGCCTGGAAGGATTTTACAAGGAAGTAGATGGGATCAGTACGTCTACCCAAGGCTTTCAAAATCAGAACCAATTCAATGGGGAGATCGGGAAGTATGACAATAAGGGGGTTGAATTCTTAATAAACCACCGGGAAGCTAATTTTAGCACCTGGTTGAGTTATACATTTAATGACAACAATTATACTTTTGAAGATTTCATTCCGCCAAATTTCCCGAATAACAGAGATATAAAACATTCCATCACTGCAGCTACTACCTATACCTATCGCAATCTAAAGCTGGGTGTTGGTTTTAATTATCGCACTGGAAAGCCTTTTACGGAACCCCTGGACCCTCCAAATGATATAGACACTTCTGATTTTCCATTTCGTATAAATTATAACGAACCTAATAGCAGTCGCTTGCCAGCATATATAAGGCTCGATGCTTCAGCTGTCTATGATTTTCCGCTATCCAGGAGAGTGAATGCCAGTGTTGGGGCTTCCGTACTTAATGTATTAGATCGGGAAAATATTCTGAATACCTACTTCCGATTAGACGAGCAGTTTAATATCGAGACGGTAAAAAGTTTGTCTCTTGGCTTTACGCCAAATGTGAGTTTCAGAGTTCGTTTCTAGGGGCCTTACATGCGTTCGGGCGACTCAATACCAAGGAGTCCGAGTGAAGATTTAATGACTTCTCCTACTTTGTTGGCCAGTTGAATACGAAACGTTCTAACGTCATCGTCTTCTTCTCCTAAAATGGTCACCTGCTGATAGAAGGAATTAAATTCTTTAACCAGCTCATATACATAGTTTGCCACCAAAGCCGGACTGTATTGTTCGGCAGCAGCCTGGACCACATTGGGATATTGTTCCAGCACTTTGAGTAATTCCTTTTCTTTGGAATGGAGGGTTTTGGGACTTGCATTTTTTGATTCCCAACCGGAAGCCGCTTTGCGTAATATCGACTGGATCCTGGCATAGGTATATTGAATAAACGGACCTGTATTTCCCTGAAAATCAACAGATTCTTTAGGATCGAATAAGATCCGTTTCTTGGGATCTACCTTGAGGATAAAGTATTTTAGTGCGCCCAAGCCTATAATGCGATAGAGTTTT
>JAHHLF010000258.1 GCA_018679315.1 Bacteroidia bacterium
TCCTAAGGATATATCAGGTATTTTTTACGGATCTCCTTAAATGTTTCAAGAGACCCGGCCCAACTTTCTTTGATCTGTGTTTCATCCCATCCTGCTACTATTTGTTGCTGTAAGATAGATGTGCCCGCATGTTTGGTGAATCCGGAAGTATTAAAAAAATCATCTTTGGAAGCAGATTCTTTATATGCTTTGATCACCCATTGCAGGCTCATTTCCTTCATAAAAGGAGTAGTACTCAAGTCTTCACCAAAGCAGATTTCCCCATTGAATTTTGGCGATTTGGATCCAAAATTAGGTTTGGGTGTGTAACGAAATTTAAATAAGGTTGAATCATGATAAGGTGAGCCGAAACGTTGAAATTGAAAATCTGTCCCCCTTCCTGCATTAATATGTGTGCCTTCAAAGAGCCCAAGGCTTGGGTATAGGTTAATAGCTTTGTCATTGGGTAAATTAGGGGAAGGCCTGATAGGGAGGGAGTAATTGCCTTGATGTGTATAATTCTCCAACTCAATAACTGTAAGATCTGCCTTTACTCCATTCTCCAACCATTGTTCTCCATTGATCATCAAGGCATATTCACCTATCGTCATGCCGTAGACCAGCGGGATGGCATTTAACCCAAGGAAACTCCGATTTTCAAGTTCCATAGTCGGTCCGTCTACATAATGCCCGTTCGGATTTGGCCTGTCCAGAACAAGTATGGGTATGCCCGCTTCTGCGCATGCTTCCATTACATATTGAAGCGTAGCTATATAGGTGTAGAAGCGCACACCCACGTCCTGAATATCAAATATGACCACATCCAGGTCGGCCAGGTGTTCCTGGGAAGGTTTGCGTTGAGAGCCGTAGAGCGAAACGATGGGGATACCCGTGCGTTCGTCCTTTCCATCGGTAACTTTTTCCCCGGCATCGGCCGTGCCTCTGAACCCGTGTTCTGGAGAAAAAACCCGTTTTATATCAACCTGAAGGGACGATAGGGAATCTACAAGATGCACGAAGGACGTATCTGTATGAGGCTGAGATGTAAAGATCACACTTGTCTGGTTGGCAACAATACCTACCCGTTTCTTTTCAATGTATTCCTGATAGACCGGGATCCTGTTTGCACCCACTGTTATATGGACAGTGGAATCTTTATGGGCATCATTGCGTTCAGAGGTGCTTAAAGGGACTCTCTGCCCGCAAGAAAGGACTATCAAGACCCAACATAAAAGTGTACTTTTGATAGGAGAGAAAAGAGGCATACTTGAATTTAGAATATTTTATCGCAAGGCGTCTAATAAGGGGTAAGGATCATAAAATTAACATTTCGGCCCCAATAATAAAAATAGCCATCGTTGCCATTGCTATCGGTTTGGTTATGATGCTTATCGCTATAGCAACAGGGCTGGGCCTTAAGTATAAAATACGAGAGAAAGTGGCCGCTTTCAATGGCCATATCCAGATCTATAATTATGACAACAATGCCTCCGAAGTTTCGGTAGTCCCTGTCTCTAAAACACAAGATTTTTATCCGGAATTCAAAGGAATTGATGGGATTGCACATGTGCAGGCCGTAGCCAGCAAAGGGGGGATCATACGTACAGCAGAAACATTTGAAGGCATAATTGCAAAAGGGGTAGGGCCTGATTATAATTGGGAGGTCTTTGAAGAATTCATAGTCTCGGGCAGCGTACCGGATTATTCCAAAAAATTAAATACCGAAGTGCTTCTTTCGCGACTGATGGCAAACAGGTTGCAGTTACAAACCGGGGATTCTTTCTTTGCTTTCTTTCTAAAAGATGATGATGCTTCTCAAACACCGAATCAGCGCAAATTTGAGATCGTTGGATTATATGACAGTGGGTTTGAAGAATTTGACGGTAGTTATGTTTTTGTCGATATCCGCCACATTCAGCGTATGAACAAATGGGAGGAAAATCAGATCGGTAATTTCGAGGTTTTTCTTAACGACTTCGATGATATTGAAGAGAAAACCAATGAGATCTATGGACAAACTGTTTCCATTCTCGATACCCAGAATATCAAGACCAAATACTACAAGATCTTTGAGTGGATCGGTCTTTTTGATTTCAATATTGCCCTGATCATCGGGATCATGATCATCGTTGGGGGCATCAATATGATCACGGCACTGCTCGTACTGATCCTGGAGCGCACACCCATGATCGGCGTGTTAAAAGCCCTGGGATCTTCCAATTGGAGTATTCGTAAAATTTTTCTGATCAATGCGGCCTACCTGATCGGAATTGGATTGCTCTGGGGAAATATCATCGGCCTGGGTCTGATATCCCTTCAGGATAAATTCCGCTTCCTGAAATTCCCTAACCCTGAAGAATACTATATAGATTACATCCCGGTATATATCTCGCCGTTAACTGTGCTATTACTTAATGTGGGAGTGCTTTTTCTCTGCTTACTTATGTTACTCATTCCTTCACGAAGTATTGCCCGTATCTCTCCGGTTAAGGCTATTCGGTTCGAATAGGGTCATATTAGGACTATATGGGTTTCCTTTGCCCGTATTAAGTTTTACCTTTGCATCCCGAAGATAAAATGGTCTTTATAGATCCTTTTGATATACATTTTATGCAGTACGAAGAGAATATTCTGGGCACTATCGGCAATACACCCCTGATAAAGATGAATCGGCTTACTTCAGAGCTCCCTTGCCTGGTTTTAGCCAAGTATGAAACGTTTAATCCCGGAAATTCAGTTAAAGACAGGATGGCCCTTCAAATGGTGGAAGATGCCGAAAAAGACGGCCGGTTAAAACCTGGTGGGACTATCATTGAAGGGACATCGGGCAATACGGGCATGGGCCTGGCACTGGCTGCAGTGATCAAGGGGTATAAGATGATCTGTGTTATCAATGACAAACAATCCAAGGAAAAAATAGATATTCTGAAGGCCATGGGCTGCGAGGTGCATGTATGCCCTACCGCAGTTGCTCCTGAAGATCCCAGATCTTATTATTCCGTCGCGGCCAGATTGGCCAAAGAAACACCAAATTCCGTGCACGTAAACCAGTATGATAATCCGTCAAATACGAAAGCACATTTCTTAAGTACCGGACCTGAGATCTGGAATCAGACTGACGGGAAGGTGACTCATTTTGTGGTGGGTGTAGGTACTGGAGGAACGATATCAGGAGTAGGTAAATACCTTAAATCAAAAAATCCCAATATAAAAATTTGGGGAGTAGACACCTATGGATCGGTATTCAAAAAGTATCATGAGACCGGGATTTTTGACGAAAAGGAGATCTACCCCTATGTCACGGAAGGGATTGGGGAGGACATACTTCCCGCCAATGTAAATTTTGATATCATTGACGGCTTTACGAAGGTAACCGACAAAGATGCTGCCATATATACACGCCGTTTGGCTCGCGAAGAGGGCATGTTTCTAGGCAATTCTGCCGGGGCTGCTATTAAGGGTGTACTTCAATTAAAAGAACATTTCACCAAGGACGATGTTGTCGTCGTGCTTTTTCACGATCACGGGAGTCGATATGTCGGTAAAATATTCAATGATGATTGGATGCGAGAGCAGGGTTTTTTAGAATAGATTTGCTATTTTAGAAAAATTTGTTGCTATGAAATCCAGATCTTTTTTGGCGAACTCCAAAACACCTTTTTTCTCTTTACTTCTTTTTGCGATATTCTTCTATTCCTGTCAGAATGACGATATAGCTCCGGATCCGATGGACGAAGAGCAGATCGAAGATCCCCAGATCGCTCCGGAAGATAAATTACCCCATCTGTTTGTAAACACCAATGGGGGAACTATCGTAGATGAGCCCAAAATTGATGGTGAGATCAGGATAACAGAAGCTGAGGTAGAAACCTATTCAGGGCGAATCGGAATTGAGATCCGCGGGGCTTCCTCTCAAATGTTCCCTAAGAAATCCTACGGAATGGAAACCCGCGATGCCGATAATGAAGACCTCGATGTGTCTTTACTAGGGCTGCCTGAAGAAGAGGATTGGGTATTATATGCGCCCTATAGTGACAAGTCCTTAATGCGAAATATTTTGATCTATGACCTCTCCAGGGATATAGGTCAGTATGCCAGCAGAAGCCAATTTGTGGAGCTTACAATAAATGACGAATACAAAGGGGTCTATGTTTTCATGGAAAAACTAAAGCGCGATGCGGGACGGATTGACATTAACAAATTAAAGGATGATGAGAATAGCGGGGAGGATCTTACAGGAGGGTATATACTTAAGATTGACAAGCTGGCTGGTAATAATCTGGGAGAGGGATATAACGATCTAAACTCATTTACATCGGCCTATTCACCACCTTCGGCTAGCATAGGACAGGAAATTCACTTTCTATATGAAGAGCCAGATGCCGAAGATATCACAACTGAACAAAAAGCCTATATCAGTGATTATGTAGGCTCCTTTGAAGCTGCACTTGCTTCCGATGAGTTTACGGATCCTGTTCTTGGCTATCCAGCCTTTATTGATGTGGATAGTTTTATTGATTTCTTTATCCTGACAGAAATATCCAATAATGTAGATGGGTATAGATTAAGTACGTTTATGACCAAGGATAAGAATGGGAAATTAAGCATGGGTCCGATCTGGGATTTTAACCTGGCATTCGGCAACGCCGATTATTGCTCAGGAGGTGAAACCAATGTATGGGCCTATAAATTCAATGAACGCTGCGCACAGGATTTCTGGTTGATCCCTTTTTGGTGGCAGCGATTCATGGAAGACCCTGCATTTGTGAGTGCCTTAAAAACACGCTATCAGGCTTTGAGGGCTGGGGAATTATCTGATGCACAGATCCTATCACGCATAGATGCGTATGATGATAACTTAAGTGTTTCAGGATCCAAGGATGCTAATTTCACCACCTGGAACGTATTAGGTATATATGTATGGCCAAACCGATTTGTGGGCAGTTCACACGATGAAGAAGTAACCTATCTCAGGAATTGGATCAATGACAGGCTCATATGGCTGGACGCGGCTATCGAAGGATTGCCCAATTAAACAATTCAATAAACCCAATAGAATGAAGTATAAGTTCGTAATTCTCATCGTTTCCCTATTCTTAATAATTCCTGTGGCACAGGCTCAGAAATTGACAAGAAAGGAGAAGAGGATCCTTAAAAGTGTTGAAAATAACAATGATCAGGCATTGCAATTCCTCGAGGATGTAGTGAACATAAATAGTGGCACCTTACATCTTGAAGGTGTACGCAAAGTAGGAAAGGTTTTTGGTGAGGCCTTTGAGGAAATAGGATTTACGAGTACATGGATACCACTACCTGCAGAGATGAACCGTTCGGGTCATTTATTTGCCGAAACACAGGGAACTAAGGGAAAGAAACTCCTTTTGATCGGGCACCTGGATACCGTATTTGAAAAAGACAGTCCGTTTCAAAAATTTGAAAGGGTGAACGATACATTGGCCCATGCCCCCGGTGGGAATGATATGAAAGGCGGAGATGTCGTTGTGCTCTATGCCCTAAAAGCATTATACGATAATGGTTTGCTCAACGATGCCCAGATAATAGTGGCCTTTACCGGAGATGAAGAAAGCACAGGAAAGCCTTTGTCAGTGAGTAGAAAAGATCTGATAGATGCTGCTAAAAGGAGCGATATTGCGTTGGGTTTTGAAACGGCTACAGGCTTTGATTATGCAACAGTAGCCCGAAGAGGCGCCAGTGGATGGGCCGTTGAGGTAAAAGGAAAAAGAGCGCATTCCTCCGGTGTATTTAGCGATCGAGTCGGGGCAGGGGCCATATTTGAAATGTCCCGTATACTCAATGATTTTTATGAAGAGGTCAAAGGGGAAGAATTTCTGTCTTTTAACCCGGGAATGATCCTGGGAGGTACTTTTACGGATTACGATCCAATGACAAGCGGAGGTACGGCCTTTGGGAAGTCCAATGTCGTATCGCAAACGGCCATGGTGCGTGGGGGACTGAGATTTATTTCAGAGGAGCAGAAAGAAAATGCACGGGCGAAAATGCGGGAGATCGTAGACCGGAATTTACCGAAAACCTCGGCTACAATAAGTTTTACAGATAGCTATCCGGCCATGGCGCCGACTGAAGGTAATATGGCGCTTTTAGAAGAACTAAATCAGGTAAGTCTGGATCTCGGTCAAGGGGGAGTAAAACCATTTGATCCGGGCAGACGCGGAGCAGCCGATGTATCTTTTGTAGCAGAATATGTAGATTGCCTGGATGGCCTTGGCACTATGGGTTCCGGAGCGCATACACCTGAGGAAACAGTTAACCTGAAAACCTTTGAAGCCCTAACTAAACGAACCGCAATACTACTTTATCGACTGATAAATTCTTAAGTGCTTATGTACGAAAAATTAGAACAACATTACGGGTATTTGTTCGAGCCTGAACTGCTTGATGCCA
>JAHHLF010000223.1 GCA_018679315.1 Bacteroidia bacterium
TAAAAAGTGCACCACTTCCTGTATGCCAAAATCCAGGTCCAATTATGATCCCAGGATTTACGATTACAACCTTAAGCCCTTCCTGCGCACCACGCCACACTTCCTTCTCAGCGCCATATTTGGTGACGGAATAAGCAGATTGAGTGTTTTCATCCCATTCCGTTTCTTCATCCATTAGCTGTTGATGGACACCATCACCTAATGCTGCAATGGAACTTACATAGCATATTTTTTTAACCTTGTGGTGAATGCAATAATTAATGACATTTTGTGTGCCAATTACATTGGTTTTATATAATTGCTTCTTGTCTTTCGGATCAAAGGAAATAAGTGCAGCACAATGATATACACGTTGAATGTTCTTAAATGCTCCATCTAGCTCTGCAGGATCCAGAATATCTGCCTCATACCAGTCTATTTTGTTGAAAAGGTCTTCGGGGGTTTTCGAATAATAACCAAATACGCGCTTGATCCTTTCCAGATCACTCCCGGCCCTATACAGGGCTCTGACCTGTTGGCCTTTTTCCAGCAATTTGAAGAGGATATGACTTCCTACTAAACCTGTTGCACCCGTTACAAGGATCATATTTCAAAAGTAGGTAATTGAGGCGGATATATTTAAAGCGGGACCCGGCCTTAGTTAGGTTTTACCATATATTTGCAGCAATCTAAGGCAACAGACTTATGCAACAGAATTTTGTTGAAGAACTTACATGGCGAGGGATGATCCAGGATGTCATGCCGGACACGGAAGATCATTTGATGAAAGAAATGCGCGCTGCTTATGTCGGGATCGATCCTACAGCAGATTCCCTGCACATAGGACACCTGGTGAGCATTATGATGCTCCGTCATTTTCAGATCGCAGGCCATAAGCCCATAGCCCTGATCGGAGGCGCTACCGGGATGATCGGAGATCCGTCCGGAAAATCTTTAGAGCGTAATTTGCTGGATGAAACGGCACTCCGCTTCAACCAGGAAGCTATTAAGGGACAGCTAACCAGATTCCTGGATTTTGAAAGCGACACACCGAATGCTGCCCTTTTGGTCAATAACTACGATTGGATGAAGGAGATTACCTTCCTCGACTTTATTCGGGAAATAGGAAAGCATATTACTGTAAACTATATGATGGCCAAGGATTCAGTAAAGAAGAGACTTTCTGCCGATGCAAAGGAAGGGATGTCTTTTACTGAATTTACATACCAGTTGGTTCAGGCCTATGATTATCTATACCTCTTTGAAACCTATCAATGCACACTGCAAATGGGTGGAAGTGATCAATGGGGTAATATTACGACCGGAGCAGAACTTATCAGAAGAAAAGCTTCTGGTAAAGGATATGCCCTTACATGTCCGCTGATAACGAAAGCAGATGGCAGCAAATTTGGGAAAACGGAAGGGGGAAATATCTGGCTGGATCCACATCGGACATCTCCCTATAAATTCTATCAGTACTGGTTAAATACCTCAGATACTGATGCAGAAAAGTATATCAAAATATTTACGCTCTTATCCAAGGAAACTATTGAGGGATTGGTTCAGGCACATCAAGGTGCGCCTCATGAGCGATTATTGCAAAAACGGCTAGCAGATGAGGTCACAACCATGGTGCATTCAAAAGAGGATCTGGAGAATGCCAAGAAAGCAAGCGATATACTCTTTGGAAAAGCTACAGCAGAATCTTTAAAATCCCTGGACGAAAACACCTTCCTTGACATTTTTGAAGGTGTGCCTCAAACAACGATCGCTCGTGATTTGATCGAAAATGGCATGGACATGATCGCTGCCTTATCGGCTAAAACCGGCTTTTTGAACTCCAATGGAGAAGCGCGAAGGGAACTGAAACAGAATTCCATTTCCGTGAACAAGGAGAAAGTAAAAGAAGATTTTATGTTGACCCAGAAAGATCTGATCAGCGATAAATATATATTGCTTCAACGCGGGAAAAAGAACTATTTTCTGATCACAGTTGAATAGTGGAATCTGCATCCATTTATATTCCTACCCTAGTCCTCGAAATACAACACTTCTATGGGGAATTGCTAGACACCCCGCCGATCCTTGAAGTTAAAACACACTTACAACAATTAGCACAACGGATGTACCAGGGTATTCTTTCCCAGGAGGAAGCTGTTCTGTATGAGATCAACAACTATCACAAAGATTATTTGGGTATGCCC
>JAHHLF010000340.1 GCA_018679315.1 Bacteroidia bacterium
AGCCGGAATAATGCTAAGTCCCAATTGGGCAACGGCTTTTAAGAAGCCTTCAACTTATATGCTCAAGGTGGGTTTGATCGGTGTCGGACTCCGTGGCACCAATCACCTTAGCAATCTCATTCAGCGCGAAGATGTTGAGGTTAGGGCTTTGTGTGATATCGATCCTTCGCGTATTGAACTCACTACAAAAATGCTTCGGGATGCTAAGAAAGCAGAAGTACAGATCTTTGGTAAAAATGAGTGGGATTATCGGAACCTATTGGAAATGCAGGACCTGGATGCCGTCATTATTTCTACGCCCTGGAGATGGCATACACCTATGGCTGTAGATGCCATGAAGGCTGGAAAATATGCCGGACTTGAAGTATCTGCTGCGCTGACGATGGAAGAGTGCTGGGATCTTGTGAATACACATGAGGAAACCGGTACGCATATGATGATCCTTGAAAATGTAAACTATCGCAGGGATATCATGGCCGTGCTCAACATGGTGCGCAAAGATATATTTGGAGAATTAGTGCATTTCAGATGTGGTTACCAGCACGATCTTAGAGCGGTAAAATTCAATGATGGAAAACAACCATATGGAGGCGGAGTAGAGTTTGGGGAGAGGGCTATTTCTGAAGCCCGGTGGCGGACTCAGTACTCGGTTGATAAAAATGCCGATGTATACCCTACTCATGGCCTGGGGCCTATCGCCGTTATGGCAGATATCAACAGAGGTAACAGGTTTTTATCCCTTACTTCAAAAGCTACGAAGGCCATTGGATTACATAATCATATTGTAGCAAAAGGAGGGGCAGACCATCCAAATGCTGCTGTAAAATTTAAGCAGGGCGATGTGATCACCAGCACAATAGAAACTGCCAGGGGAGAGACGATCATCATCACACACGACTGCAATTTACCTAGGCCCTATTCACTTGGATTTAGAGTTCAGGGGGCCAATGGCATATGGGAAGTAGATGGCAACCGTATTTATATTGAAGGGAAATCTCAACCCCATCGATGGGATGCCGCAGATACTTGGTTGAAGGAATACGATCATCCGCTGTGGCAGGAGTATGGCGAATATGCCACCGGGGCCGGTCATGGGGGTATGGATTTCTTTGTATTACAGGCATTTGTACAATCTGCGGGTAAAGGGATCGCACCGCCGATGGACGTATATGACGCCGCTGCCTGGAGTGCCGTCACACCCTTGTCTGAACTATCTATTGCCGCCAATGGTGCTCCACAGGAATTCCCTGATTTTACCAAAGGATCATGGGAAAAGAGAACCCCTTATCCATGGCTAGTACCGCTTTATTAGTAAGAATATGCGTATCTTTAATAAAGCCAATGGCATTAAGGCATCCCTTCCAAACCTGATTTTTATCATGCCATTTCCCAAAAGGAACAGTTAAATTTGAAAGACTAAATTCATTATCATGAAAACAATCATTGTACCTATTGATTTTTCGGAACAGTCGGAAAATGCACTACAAGTAGCCGCCTCTCTTGCCAAAAAACACAATGCTGAGATCCTGGTCCTGCATATGCTAGAATTAAACGAGGCTATGATTTCCTCCTCAGAAGGATTCCATCCTGAGCAAACTGTTTTTCTGCTTAAACTGGCAGAAAAGCGGATCAACGAATTTTTGGATAAATCCTATTTAAAAGGAGTTTCAAAAATAACCCCCATCATTAAACACTTTAAGGTGTTTGGTGAGGTAAATGAAATAGCAGCTAAGCACAATGGAGATCTCATCGTCATGGGTTCTCACGGATCTGATGGCCTCAAAGAGATCTTCGTCGGTTCCAATGCAGAAAAGGTAGTGCGCAATGCAAATATTCCCGTATTGGTCATAAAAAAGAAACATGAAGATTTCAGAGTTGAGAATTTTGTCTTCGCTTGTGACTATAAGGACGAGAGCCTGGAAGCCTTTCAAAAAGCTAAAGACTTTACGGAAAAAGTAGGTGCAAATCTGCATATGGTCTATATCAACACCCCCGGAGATCACTTCTTAAGCACTAAAGACGCCTATGAGAAAGTCAACACTTTCCTGAGTAAAGCAGGTGCCGGTACAGGAGTGGACATCTATAATGACTACAGCGTGGAAAAAGGTGTGCTCAACTATTGTGAAAGTATAGGTGCCGATGCAATAGGTATACCTACCCACGGACGCAAGGGATTATCCCACTTCTTTATGGGAAGTATAGGGGAAGATATAGCGAATCACGCGCAATTGCCTGTGATTACGTTTAAGATCTGAACCTAATTTCAAGTAGATAAGATAAGAAAAGAAGCCTTCCGGGGCTTCTTTTTTATTGAGGCAGGTAGGATTTATGCTCACTTATCTCATCGGCAAAATCCTGAATTGTATTAAACTCCAGAGCAGTTAGCAGTGACCATCTGTAGGGACTGATCTTTTCATGCAGCGGACAAGGTTTTGCTTCATTGCAATGCTCAAGTCCCAGAACACAAGATTTAAATAGTTCTTCTCCATCTATCATTTCCACAATTTTGATCATCGGGACCTTTCGGTTGGCCTCAGTCAAATAGAAACCGCCTTTGGGACCGCGCTCAGAAGAGATGATATTATGACGTACAAGCTCCTGCAATAATTTGGCAATATAAGCCTTCGGTACTGCAATGGCCTCGCTGATATCCCGGGCCAGAATCTTCTGTGAACCATTAGCGTTTATGGCCAGGTACAACACAGCATTTAAAGCATATTTGACTGAATTGGAGAACATGATTTTACTAATAAATATTCCCTACAATAATAAAAAAGATATGTATGTCCGAAATATGATTTTTATCATCTTTTTTGAATATACGGGCACCTACTTTTGGGGCATTAATCAATACGTAAACAAAATGAAAAGACTATCTGTCTTAGGTACTTTGGCTTTTTTTAGCTTACTCTTACTGGCATGTGGGGGAAAGGAAGAAAAGCCTAAGGACGGGTTTAGCATAGATCGGCAAAAAACCACTGAACAAAAAACTGAAAGTACAGCTGATAATACCATCAAAGCTTCTGAAAGAATCGATTTGGAAAATAAAGGGGTTGGTGTTATCACTTCTTTAGATCTGCCTGCAGAAATAGACCAGGCCATGGCCGCGAACGGTAAGGAACTTTATGATCAGCTATGTCTTGCATGTCATCGAATAGGGAAAAAGTTTATCGGACCGGCTCCTAATGATATTTTAGAAAGACGGACCCCGGAATGGGTGATGAACATGATCCTGGATCCGGAACGCATGGTCAAGGAGGATCCATTAGCAAAAGATCTGCTTATCGAATTTAATGGCTCCCCTATGGCTAATCAAGGGCTTACGGAAGAAGAAGCGCGTGCTGTTTTAGAATATTTCAGAACCTTATAAGAATAATAATCAATGGTATCTACAATGAAACGAAATATATTACTGGGCGCAATACTTGCCCTTTTTGTACTTATGGCTTGTAAGAACGAAGCCAAAACCGAAGCGACAGCACCAGCTGAAGAAACGACCAATACCGAAAAACAAGGACAGGCCTTTATTAAAGATGATGAATCTACTCCGAATGTGCTGGATATTGCCATAGGATCTGAAGCACACACCACCTTAGTTGCAGCCGTCCAGGCAGCAGAGTTGGAAAATGCCCTGGTAAACGCAGGGCCTCTAATGGTTTTTGCACCAACTAATGAGGCATTTGATGCGCTACCTGAAGGGACGGTAGATAATCTCCTGAAGCCTGAAAACAAAGGGGCGCTTGCCAATATTCTTAAGTATCACGTAACTCCGGGTAAGTATTCCAAAGACTTCCTGAAAAAGTTTAAAAAACTTGGGCAAGCGAATAACCAAAATGTAATGATTGAAGTAAAAGGAGACGATGTATTTGTGGGAGGCGCTAAGATCATTGCCAGTGTCCCCGCCGGAAATGGAATTGTACATGTGATAGATAAGGTAATGCTACCACCAGAAGAATAATATTCAACACCTAAAATATAAAACAATGAAAAAAGTACATTATATCATATCGGGATTCCTCGGATTGATCCTTATGGTTACGAGTTGTAACACAGGAGGAGACAAATCTAATGGGGCTCTTGCTTCCAGTGCCGCAGAAAAAGTCTACGTGGCACCGGGAGAACACGATGAATTCTACGCCTTTATTTCGGGTGGATTTAGCGGACAACTTTCTGTCTATGGACTGCCTTCAGGCCGTTTGTTTAAAGTGATCCCTGTCTTTTCTCAAGACGCCGAGAAAGCCTGGGGATACAATGAAGAAACGAAACCTATGTTGAATACGTCCTACGGATTCATTCCTTGGGATGATTCTCACCATCCGGATATTTCTCAAACCAATGGAGAAGTAGACGGCCGCTATATATTTATTAACGGTAATAACACACCTCGTATCGCAAAGATCGATCTCAGTGTCTTTGAAACCACAGAGATCATTGAAATACCTAATAGTGCAGGTAATCACAGTTCGGCTTTCGTTACAGAAAATACCGAATATGTTGTTGCTGGAACTCGTTTTTCAGTCCCAATTCCTCAAAGAGATATTTCTATCAAGGAGTATAAAGGCAACTTTAAAGGAACGCTCTCCTTTATCAGTGTAGATCCTGAAGATGGCGGTATGGATCTATCTTTCCAGGTATTAATGCCCGGTTTTGATTATGACCTTGCCCACCCTGGACGTGGAGCTTCACATGGTTGGATGTTTTTCTCAAGCTATAATTCAGAAGAGGCCAGTACACTGATGGAAGTGAATGCCTCCCAAAACGATAAGGACTTTATTGCAGCGATCAATTGGAAAAAAGCGGAAGAATACATCGCGTCAGGTCAGTTTGAGACCATGCCAGCAAATTATGCACATAATGTATATAGTGACGAAACCCATACGGCTACTTCTACGATGAAGAAAGAAGTTCGGGTGTTGGATGCTTCCAAACTTGACGGATTGGCCTATCTTTTACCAACTCCAAAATCTCCTCACGGATGTGATGTAGATCCTACGGGTGAATACATTGTTGGAAATGGTAAATTATCTGCTGACCTCACAGTCCATTCATTTACTAAAATGCTGGAAGCAATTGAGAATGAGAATTATGAAGGGGAAGCGTACGGAATACCTATCTTAAATTTCGAAGATGTACTGGCAGGTACCGTAAATCAAGCCGGCTTAGGCCCATTACATACAGAATTTGATGACAAGGGCAATGGCTATACTACCTTCTTCATTTCTTCCGAAGTAGTTAAATGGAAAGTGGGGACCTGGGAAGTTCTTGACAGGGCACCTTGTTACTATTCCGTAGGTCACCTGATGATCCCTGGTGGAAACTCCAGAAAGCCTTATGGCAAGTATGTGGTTGCCATGAACAAGATTACCAAAGACCGGTATTTACCTACGGGTCCGGAGGTTACCCAATCAGCTCAATTATACGATATCTCAGGGGATAAAATGGAGCTCTTACTCGATTTCCCGACCATTGGAGAACCTCACTATGCCGCGGGGATAGCGGCAGATATAGTGAAGGAACGTTCCAGGAAGATCTTTGATCTCAGAGAAAACAAGCATGAATATGCCACTACCTCCGATGCCAATGTCAAGGTGGAAAGAAATGGCAAAGAAGTTCACGTATATATGACTATGATACGAAGCCATTTTAACCCTGATAATATTGAAGGTATCAAGGTAGGGGATAAAGTGTATTTCCATGTGACGAACCTGGAACAGGATTATGACGTTCCACATGGAATTAGTATGATCGGGGCAAATACCTCTGAACTATTGATCATGCCCGGACAGACGGAAACCTTTGTCTGGGAACCAAAACAAGTTGGTGTCTGGCCATTTTATTGTACGGACTTCTGTTCTGCACTCCACCAGGAAATGCAGGGTTATGTTCGTGTTTCACCGGCTAATTCACCACTGGATCTGACTTGGTCACTGGGGGAAGACTAAATTGAAATAACCATATATTAAAATACCCTTATTGGATAATAATGCGGGAGGTGTCAAAGGCCTCCCGCCTTATATCCCGCTAATTCCAGAAAAATGAAGATCAAATCAAATTATTTAATGTGGGCAGCTGCCCTGCTTCCACTGCTATTGTTCATTTTCCCATTGTGGAAGATCACCCTGGAAGCGCCTCAGTACCCAACACCTTTGGGTATGTATATCCATATTAACGATTTTACAGATGCCAATCCACATGATATTAAGAACATCAACCTGATGAACCATTATGTGGGGATGAAGTACATTCCGGAGGCGATTCCTGAATTCAAAATATTCCCTGCCGGTATTATCATCACTACCTTGATAGGTCTTTTCATTGCTTTTAAGGCCAATTACAAATGGTATTTGTATTGGGGGATCCTAATGATAATACTCAGTGCTGCCGGATTGTATGACTTCTATCTGTGGGAGCACGACTACGGGCACGATCTGGATCCAAAAGCGATCATGAAGTTCACTAATCCGGACGGCTCTGTGATGGGATTTCAACCGCCCTTATTTGGTTCCAAGGATATACTCAATTTTACGGCTCATTCCTATCCACAACCCGGGGCATATAGTTTAGGCGCCGGAATTGCCCTGGCATTTGTGGCTTATTTCTTTGGTAAGAAAGAAAAAAGTTAGTTCTTAGAGCATGAGCACACAGTATTGGACAATTTTTGGGTTAGTCGTCCTTATTTTCATTAGTACAAGTTGTAAACCGGAACCAAAACCAATTGCTTTTGGAGCGGAAGTATGCAGCTCTTGTACTATGACCATTGTAGATAAGCAGCATGCAGCTCAACTTGTTACCAAGAAGGGTAAAGTTTATTCATTCGATGCCATAGAATGTATGCTTGGATCAGATCAATTTATGGAGAAAGAAAAAATAGCGCTTTTCCTTTGTAATGATTTTTCAGCACCTGGTGAAATGATCGATGCTACAAAAGCGACGTTTCTGATTAGCGAAGCAGTTCCGAGTCCAATGGGAGCTAACTTATCTGGATTTGCATCATTAATCACGGCCAAAACTATTGCGGCAGATCATCCTGCTGAATTCTTAAGTTGGGAAGAAGTACAGGAAAAATTTTGATAAAAGCTTCAGGTATGAGCTACAAATGGGCCATTGGGTGTATACTTTTTGGAATTGCCTTTGTTCAGGCAGAGACTATAAGGGTATGTGATTCTTGTACCCAAACTTCAATCAAGGAAGCTGTGCTAATAGCCAAAGCCTATGATACTGTCCTGGT
>JAHHLF010000205.1 GCA_018679315.1 Bacteroidia bacterium
TTGAACATAGAGCTTGTATTTAGTCAAAGGCAAAACCGGTTACTGCACGGTAAACAAAGGCATACAGGGCAACAAAGAACAGTATAAAACTGATCCAGGTAAAGATCCTAAAATACTCTCTAACGATTACATGGCCGAGGTTTCTGAAACCTTCCATGTAAATTTCCTTGATAAGATGTAACGTTTTCATAATAATAGATTTTGATACTAAGACGGCATACATCGTACCAGGTTTAATTCAGTTTATCGAAAAATAGGTGAAGTGCCAGTAAATGGGGGTAAATAGCCTAAATAAGCGAAAAAATCCACCTATTTTATTATCTTTCTGAAGAATTGGAACCAACCTTAAATCGTCATATTTATGGATTATACCTATCTCCTGATCGCTATTAAAGCCTTTATTTTTATAAGTATTATCAATGTATGGTTTATCCGTTTCTCCAAACCCACCCCCTGGCGTGGGAAAGAAGCGGGATCTATGCAGGATGAATTTGAAGCCTATGGACTATCGTCTACCATGATGTATTTAGTCGGCGGATTAAAGGTATTATGTGCCACCGGTTTACTCGCCTCGATCTGGTATCCTGAATTGGCCGTCCCTTCCGCAATCGGCATGGCCGTATTAATGCTGGGCGCTATCGGCATGCATCTCAAAGTGAAGGATCCCTTGAAAAAGTCCTTTCCGGCCTTTAGTTTTCTGGTACTCTCCTTAGTTATCGCTGGGTACAATTTCTTGTAATACCCTCTTAAACGACCGGTACAGGCTTATTTTGCATAAAGGGCTGATGGTAGAAACGACTACCTGTCGCTTGATATAAGGCATTGGCAAGAGCAGCAAATACAGGTGGAAAGGTGGGTTCACCCAAACCAGTTGGATCGATATTATTCTGTACAAAGTGTACCTCAATATCCTTGGGTGATTCACTATGACGAATCATGCGGTACCTGCCAAAATTACTTTTTTGAGGCACCCCATCCTTAAAACTCAATTCTCCATATAAGGCATTACCTATACCATCTACAATACCCCCTTCGCATAAATTCGTAGCCGCGTCGGGGTTTACTACGATTCCGCAATCAATAGCACAGGTAACTTTATCTATGGCAGGTGCATCATCTTCCCATCGCAGATCTACTACCTGGGCGGCATAGGAATTATGGCAATAATATGCGGATACACCGCGATTTAAATTTTCCGCCCCCTTGCCCCAATTTGACTTTTCGCGTACCAGATCCAATACACCTGCATAGCGTTCGGCATCATAATCATTCTGTTCGCCAACGGGAGCCTTCTGGGCCTTTTCCAAGAGCTCCAACCGGAATTCAATAGGATCCTTCCCTGCAGCTTCGGCGACTTCATCCAGGAAGGATTGTTCCGCACTGGCTATAAAATTAGAGCGCGGTGCCCTAAATGAGCCGATGGTAATATTGGTATTGATCGTCCAGCTTTCGGCCAGGTAATTTTCAACAGCGCCGGCAGGAAACCGATTCGCATACAACGGGCTTTCGGGTATTCCTCCTGCATTTATATGAAATGCGATCAGCTTATTGTCCTTATCTAAAGCAGCTTTATAGGTGGCCTGGTACATAGGCCGATAGATGCCTCCGGTCATATCATCCTCCCGGGTGTATATCAGTTTCACAGGGGCTTTCATTCTTTGAGATATGAGGGCAACTTCCACAACCCAATGGGCATAAGACCGTCGGCCATAACCTCCTCCAAGCCGGGTCAATTGTATGTCAATTTGTTCTATGGGTATCCCTAAATGCGCAGAAAGGGTTTGTTCTGTAAGCTCCGCTTTTTGTAAAGGTCCTGAGAGCTGGGCACTATCTTCTTTCACATCGGCAAAGAAGTTCATGGGTTCCATACAATTATGGGCCAGAAAAGGAGCTGTATAAGTGCTTTCAATCACCTTGGACGCATTTTTAAAAGCGGCTTCAGGATTGCCATCTCTACGAACCACCTGGGCTTTTTTGGAAGCCATTTCGGTCATTTTGGCCCTGTGAACTTCTGTACTTTCCAAACCTGCAGGAATGGTCAAAGTCTGTTGCGACCTGCCATAAGGCACCCTTTCTTCAGTGTAGGTTTCAAATGGTTCCCATTGCGGGGTTATTGCCTTTTTGGCGTTCATCACCTCCCAGGTAGAATTGCCAACGATGGCGACCACTTCAAGAAAGGTGCAGGTGTCAAAATGCTGTCTTGTGAAATCATCATTAAGAACTTTAAGCACAAAAGCATCTCGAATTCCGGGCATTGATTTAACGGATTCGACATCAACGGATTTTAATTTCATACCAAATGCCGGAGGATGTACGATCATAGCGGTCAACATACCTTCCCGATATGTATCAC
>JAHHLF010000060.1 GCA_018679315.1 Bacteroidia bacterium
CTCATGACCGAAACGCTCGCCCGGGTTTACCTGGAGCAGAAAAAGTATAAAAAAGCCATCCAGGCGTATAAGATATTGCGTTTGAAATATCCCGAAAAAAGTAGTTTCTTTGCAGACCGCATTTCAGCGGTGAAAAAATTACAAAAGGACAACAAAAAATAGACATGAGCACATTTTCTATATTCCTGTTACTCATAATTGTAGTTTGCCTCTTGTTAGTGCTTGTGATCATGGTTCAAAATCCTAAAGGAGGAGGCTTGTCTTCTTCGTTTGGCGGTGGCGGAAGTCAGATCGTAGGTGGTGTTAAGAAGACAGGAGATTTTCTGGACAATAGCACATGGACATTGGCCATTTTACTAATCGCCTTGATCTTAATATCTAACGTGGCACTCAAAGGCAGTTTTGCCAGCACAGAATCTAAACTGCTTCCTGGGGGCGACGCCATTGAAGAAGTTGTTCCTGAAACAGTTCCTGAAACTATTCCGGAGGAAGTCCCTGCTTCCCAAGAAGGAAATCCTTTAGATACTATTCAATAGACTATAAAAAATATGAAAAATGCCAGCAAGAAAGTGACAAGCTGGCATTTTTCTTTTACAAGCTGTCAGTGAAACTGACTTGGCATAATTTCTGCCAAAAGGAAAATGAAAATTTTCGACACTTAAAACCAATTAATAATGGCTAAGATTAAAATCAAACCTTTAGCAGATCGAGTTCTAATAGAGCCAATGGCAGCTGAGACCAAGACTGCCTCAGGGATCTATATACCGGATACCGCTAAAGAAAAACCTCAAAAAGGTAAGGTGGTAGCAGTAGGACCTGGTACAAAAGATGAAAAAATGACTGTCAGTGAAGGCGATACCGTCTTGTACGGGAAATATTCCGGAACTGAATTAAAATTCGATGGTACAGACTATCTCATGATGAGAGAAAGCGATATACTGGCTATCATTTAAACGAATTAAAGCACAATAAAAATGGCAAAAGACATACAATTTAATTCAGATGCACGAGACGGATTACGCCGGGGAGTAGATGCCCTTGCCAATGCCGTAAAGGTGACATTAGGACCTAAGGGTCGCAATGTTATTTTAAGTAAAGCATTCGGAGCCCCTGCAGTAACCAAAGATGGTGTAACTGTGGCTAAAGAAATAGAATTAGTAGATCCCATTGAAGATATGGGAGCTCAAATGGTGAAAGAAGTAGCTTCAAAAACGAATGACCTTGCCGGAGACGGTACCACAACGGCCACCGTATTAGCACAGGCCATAGTAAAAGAAGGCTTAAAGAATGTTGCAGCCGGAGCGAATCCTATGGATCTAAAACGCGGGATCGACAAAGCAGTAGAAGCCGTCGTAGGACACCTCACCAAGCAATCAAAAAAAGTTGGCGATTCTTCAGACATGATCAAACAGGTTGCTTCTATTTCCGCGAACAATGACACGACTATTGGAGAGTTGATCTCTGAAGCCTTTGATAAGGTCGGAAAAGAGGGCGTGATCACAGTTGAGGAAGCAAAAGGTACAGATACTTATGTAGATGTAGTGGAAGGAATGCAGTTCGACCGTGGTTACCTTTCCCCTTACTTCGTAACAGACTCAGAGAAGATGATCGCTGATCTGGACAATCCTTACATCTTGTTGTTTGACAAGAAGATCTCGACCATGAAGGACCTTTTACCAATTCTTGAGCCCGTTGCCCAGTCTGGAAAACCTTTACTTATCGTCGCTGAAGATGTAGACGGGGAAGCCCTGGCTACGCTTGTAGTGAATAAGTTAAGAGGTTCGTTAAAAATCGCAGCGGTGAAAGCTCCTGGATTTGGAGACCGAAGAAAAGCGATGTTAGAGGATATTGCCATCCTTACTAATGGCACGGTAATATCTGAAGAACGTGGATTCTCTCTAGAGAATACATCTATTGATATGCTCGGCAGTTGTGAAAAAATAACGATCGACAAAGACAATACTACTATCGTCAATGGTGCAGGTGTTGCCAAAAATATCAAGACGCGGGTCAACCAGATAAAATCTCAGATCGAGACCACAACATCTGATTATGATAAAGAAAAATTACAGGAACGCCTGGCTAAACTCTCAGGTGGTGTTGCCGTATTATATGTAGGCGCCGCTTCCGAAGTAGAGATGAAAGAGAAGAAGGACCGTGTAGACGATGCACTGCATGCCACCAGGGCAGCAGTTGAAGAAGGCATCGTAGCAGGTGGCGGGGTCGCCTTCCTTCGTTCAAAGGCTGCCTTAAAAAAGGTACAGGCAGACAATGCCGATGAGGAGACAGGTGTACAAATAGTTGCCCGAGCGATTGAATCACCAATGCGCACCATAGTGGAAAACGCAGGTGGCGAAGGTTCCGTCGTTGTGGCTAAAGTATATGATGGTAAAGGCGATTTTGGATTTGATGCCAAGTCTGAAAAGTATGTAAACATGCTTAAAGCGGGGATAATCGATCCTACTAATGTGACACGGATCGCTTTGGAAAATGCAGCCTCTGTTGCCGGTATGATCCTGACCACTGAGTGTGCCTTGACAGACATCAAAGAGGAAACCCCAGCAGCACCTCCAATGGGAGCTGGTGGTGGCATGCCCGGTATGATGTAGACACACATTTCAAAATGTATTAAAAGGCTTCCTTTTCAGGAAGCCTTTTTCTTTTGTTAGCGGTATTGAAATATCGGTTGATATTTTACCAAAATTAGTACCTTGAGGGCCCAAATTATAATAAGCATTCGAGTGATGCATCTAGTACTTGAAAATATAAAGTCGGTCCTGAACAAGGAAGAACTTACTGTTGCAGATCGCTTGGAGAAGGTGTGTCAGCTGCTTCAAGATAGTAACTCGCACTATGACTGGGTTGGTTTCTACTTTGCGGATCCTGACAAGCGAGAGCTTCATTTAGGCCCATTTGTTGGGGAGCCTACCAATCATCTCGTCATCCCTTTTGGAAAAGGGATCTGTGGTCAGGTAGCAGAGAACAATGAAAGCTTCGTAGTACCAGACGTTGAGGTACAGGATAACTATATTGCCTGCAGTATAGATGTACGTTCAGAGATCGTAGTACCCCTTTTTGTCGAAGGTAAGAATGTGGGGCAGATCGACATTGACTCGCATACACCAAATGCATTTAGCGAAGATGATGAACGATTATTGGAAAAAGTAAATATCGAGGTCGCTAAAATTCTTTAAAACTTTCCCTTTTTTGTTGATAACCTGCCACTGAATTGACCTTCAAAAAAATTACTTTTGTGGCATCAATAAGGCATTTATGAATTCTTCTAAAAAAGCCCAAACGGCCCTCATTTCAGTATTTCATAAAGAAGGGTTGGCACCCATAGTTTCAAAATTAGACAAGCTAGGAGTCCAAATATACTCTACCGGGGGAACAGAACGATTTATTAAGGAGCAAGGCGTTGCGGTAACTCCTGTGGAAGATCTGACCAGTTACCCTTCTATCTTAGGAGGACGTGTTAAGACATTGCATCCAAAAGTATTTGGCGGCATTCTCAGCAGAAGAGAAGAAGAATCAGATGTAGCACAGTTGGATACCTATGAGATCCCTGAAATTGATATTGTGATCGTTGACCTTTATCCTTTTGAGAAAACTGTAGCCTCCGGTGCTGGAGAACAAGACATAATTGAAAAAATAGATATCGGTGGTATCTCACTTATCCGTGCAGCAGCCAAAAACTTTAAAGATGTACTTTGTGTTTCATGCATGGATCAATACGATGAGCTGTTATCACTCCTTGACGAAAGTAATGGCGTAACCACATTGGCAGAAAGGAAAGCCTTTGCTGCTAAGGCGTTCGAAGTCTCTTCCCACTACGACAGTGCCATTTTCAATTACTTTAATTCCGATAGGAAAATTTCGGCATTAAAAGTCAGCTATTCAAATGGCATGCCCCTCCGATATGGGGAAAACCCTCATCAGCAGGGCACTTTCTTTGGCGATTTTGATTCATTATTTGAGAAACTACACGGAAAGGCACTATCCTATAACAACCTATTAGATATAGATGCGGCGGTGCATCTGATGAATGAATTCAGAGAGGATCTGCCAACCTTTGCCATTCTAAAGCATAATAATGCCTGCGGCCTGGCAACGCGCGCCACTGTAAAAGAAGCCTATGTGGATGCCTTAGCCGGCGATCCTGTTTCTGCATTTGGGGGTATCCTGATTACCAACACCGCCATAGACAAGGAAACGGCAGAAGAGATCCATAAGCTATTTTGCGAAGTAGTCATCGCTCCAGAATTTTCAGAAGATGCCTTGGAAGTTTTAAAGGGAAAAAAGAATCGCATCCTACTGATTCAAAAACCCACATCTCTGCCAAATACCCAAATACGAACTTGCTTAAATGGGATTCTTGAACAGGATCGTGATGCTAAAACCGATAGCCTATCAGACCTTAAAAATGTAACAGATCTAAAACCAAGCAAATCCGAATTGGAAGATCTTCTCTTTGCTTCAAAATTGTGTAAGCATACGAAGAGCAACACAATTGTCCTGGCCAAGAATAAACAACTTTGTGCAAGTGGTACCGGTCAGACTTCCAGGGTAGATGCCCTTAACCAGGCGATTCAGAAAGCAGGTGTATTTAATTTTGACCTTGAGGGGGCGGTCATGGCTAGCGATGCCTTCTTCCCATTTCCCGATTGTGTCGAGATTGCACAGGCAAGTGGCATTAAAAGTGTCATTCAGCCAGGGGGGTCAATTAAGGATCAATTAAGCATAGATTACTGCAATGAAAATGGACTGTCTATGGTCATGACAGGTACCCGTCATTTTAAGCATTAAATGTTTG
>JAHHLF010000039.1 GCA_018679315.1 Bacteroidia bacterium
GTCTCAGTACCAGTGTGGGGGATCCCCCTCTCAGGGCCCCTACCCATCATAGCCTAGGTAAGCCGTTACCTTACCTACTAACTAATGGGACGCATAGCCATCTTATACCGTCGAAACTTTACTCTAAAATATCATGCGATAATTAGAGACCACGGGGTATTAATCCGGATTTCTCCGGGCTATCCCCCAGTACAAGGTAGGTTCTATACGCGTAACTCACCCGTGCGCCGGTCGTCAGCAAGAAGCAAGCTTCTTCTGTTACCCCTCGACTTGCATGTGTTAAGCCTGCCGCTAGCGTTCATCCTGAGCCAGGATCAAACTCTTCATTGTAGTAACTTAATATAATAATACACTAACACTCAATGATAGGTTATAATCCCGCCCAATATTATTGGTTCTTGAATTGACTAATCAATTTATGGTTCCAAAAAAAAAAAAAATTATTTCGCCCAGCTAAGTGCGAAATAACGCTGTTTGCCAATATTTCAATGAACTTTTAAATAGGATTTTCAATCCTTCAAAAACGAAGGATTAATATACAAAAATTAATCCTAAAAATCTGCCTTTATTACATATCTCGTTCTAAAAGCGGGTGCAAATATACAGGGAAGATTTCGTATACACAACACTAAATAAAAAAAAATCAATCTTTTTCTTAACCTCCTTTTTTAGACCCTGTTTATGAGAAGAAATTCCACACCAATCCAAAGCGAATTACAAAGTCCCTATATGGGTATCCCGGGGCCGCGTAGAAGGTGTTCTCGGAGAAAGAAGAATTGAAATGTTCGGCCTTTAAATAGATCCGGGTTTGCTTAATTTTTGCATTGATAAAAAAGTCGAGCATTGGAAAGCCACCGAACTCTTCGTTTTCCTGCACATAAAATTCTGCCAGTAAAGGGTTATACGAATTCATTTGATAGGACGTAAAGTACTTCAAAGAAACTCCTGTCTGTAAGAACATCGCCTTGTCAAATAACTCGCTGGAGAAATACAAACTATTGCGGGTTACTAAAGACGGCACATTAAATACCTGCGAATCCTGACTCACCTGTTGCAACATAACCGTGTTAGCCAAAGACCATTTGCCCCAGCTGAGATCATTCCTCAACTTCACTTTTAAATAATTAATACTATTCCCTTCCTGGAAAGGCTGGATAAAGCCATTTTCCTGCCCTTCATCTATTTGCTCCTGCGTAGCTGTAGAGGCGAAATACGAATAGTTGTCGAGAATGCTATACTGCACTTCCACTTCACCCCACTTATCTGATGTCAAACCCACTCTTAGACTATTCACCTGCTCGTTCTCAAAACCTCCATCATTTTGCCAATTGTAATTGAGGTATTCTGATTGATATAAAAGAAAATTAAAGTTGGGCAGACGGGAAGAAGAATGTATGCCAGCATTAGCGATCCATCCTTCCTTGATCCTATACGAGGCTGAGGCATCTAAAAAGGAATCCGTAAGGTCTCCTGTTAAAGTGTACATCCCAGTGCCATCTAAAGAAAGAGGACCCAGTTGTTTTTGATAGCGCGCACCCAGCACTAACTCCTCTCCGGCAAGTCGGTTATCAATCTGCCCGGAAGGAGTCGTAAGAATACTGTTGAAGAAATAATCATAATCAAAATACTGGGCAAAACCCTTAAGAGTCCCCAGCGTTTTATTTTCAAAGCTGAGGCTAAGCTCATTCATCATGGATTTGATGGTCGACTTATCATCAATAGGAGATAAAATTATATCTCCAAAATAATCGTCCTGAGCACTCTGCTGAAACTGGTAATATTTGCTTTCATAATTAAAGGTATGCCCCAGTGAAAGCGATGTCTTTCTGTATCCGCTGCTGTCTTGTTTAGATCTTAACAGCGTATAGGCGTGGTCTAAAAAGTAACGCTTACCAAGAACCTTATTATTGGCATTGGAGAAATTCACATCGATCCTTGATCGGTCGTCAAAATCCGGATTGCCCGATTCAAATTGTTCTATTTTGTTTGACAAACCCCCGTTTTCCTCGCCTTCTATATCCTGATGGGCCATATGTGCCCGTATTCGATAACGCCCGTTTTTCGAGGACGTATTAAATGAAGCTCTGAAATTTCCTGATTCACCCTGACTGTATTGGTATTTGCCCAGTGATCGAAATCCCTTATATGCTACAGAAAAGTTTGTTCTTATTGATGTATTGAAGGTCAGTATAGCATCGAGCATTTGCCCTTGTTCAAAAGTTGTTTTGAACATGAGATCTGTCATAGGCGTGGGTACATTATAATAAGGTATATCCTCTACCTCCATATAATTAAAATGCCGTGCCCTTGCCCCAAGCCTTGGGTAATACTGTATCCTGTCTACTTCATACCCCAGCGAATTATACGGCTGGCCTACATTGGAAAAAGGCATTAGTTCAAAATTGTCTTTCCGCAGGTAATTGTAGCGATACTCTTTTTGAATACTTAAAGTAGTATCCAAATATGTCGTATCCCTTCGATAAGATATGATCTGGTATTTTTCTATACTCAGCTCAGGTTTCTTGCCCTTCGAGTCTAAACGTCTATTCTCATTCTCTCGAAAGAAGGCAGAATCTTTCAACCGGGTCGGCGGCCTAGGATCATCCTGGGCGATAGATATTAAAGGGAATATGAATACTACTAAGCAGACTAAATATTTCATGCAGGTATCTCGCTGTGGCAAAGGTAATTTTTTGGATCGATTAAAAAATCCAAAGAAATCTTAATGTCCTGACTTCTTTTGACATGTATACGCTAATCTTCCCTATTCTGGCGCAGAGAGGCGATTAAAATTGACTGATCATCAAATTTTCACTTTATTTACGCAAAAACACGGTATGAGAAGAAAAGTACTCCTTCTTTTTTTATGTGCTGTCGGCACTACTTTCGCTCAGTTTAACGAAAGTGCGCCCTGGATGGCCGAGCTGAAAAAATCATCTGATCCGGCAGCGAGAATTTCCTCTCAACCCTATACGATCGATGAAATTTCAGAAGCTTTTCTTCGCTACTGGGAAGGAAAGGATCCTTCGATAAAAGGCAGTGGTTTCAAACCCTTTATGCGCTGGCAAAATTACTGGGAGCAGATGGCAGATGCAAAGGGGAATCTACCCACACCTGATGCCTTGTATCAGAGCTGGAAAAATAAAGTAAATAGCAGCAAACCCCCAAATCCCACTAGCAATTGGACATCTATTGGACCATTTGTGCATGATATTTATCCCGGAGTTGCACCTGGACAGGGTCGCATTAATGCTATTGCAGTAGACCCAAACAATGAAAATATTTGGTATGCCGGAGCTCCGGCTGGCGGTATTTGGAAATCTACAGATGCTGGGAGTAACTGGACCAATCTTTTCGATGATTTCTTGCAGATAGGTGTGTCGGGAATTGCGATCGACCCCAATGATAGTAATACCATCTATATAGCCACAGGTGATGATGACGCCGCAGATTCGTATAGCATTGGTGTTTTTAAATCTACGGATGGAGGTGCAAGTTGGGCAGCAACAGGATTAAACCCTTCCAATACAACAGTGGCAACTACGATGAATGAGATCACGATCGATCCTACCAATTCTGATATTATTTGGGTGGGTACCAGCGATGGGCTGTACAAAACTGTTGATGCGGGAATCACCTGGGAAGTAAAATCCATTTTACCAATAACCGATTTCAAATTAAAACCAGGAGATCCGAATACGGTATATGCCGTGACCAATTCGGCCTTTTACCGTTCTACGGATGGTGAAAATTTTACGATCAATGTGGATATCCTGCCCACTTCTTCCGGTAGGCGAGTACTAGGTGTTACACCGGCAAATCCAGAGGCAGTTTACATTTTAACCGCTGGGGGGCCACCTAATTTTGCCTATCAGGGATTTTTTAAATCCACCGATAGTGGATTAACTTTTACAGAAAGCCCAAATAACACCAACATCATGGAATCTTCCCAGGCCTGGTTCGACCTGGCGCTGGAGATCTCGCCCACTGATGAGAATGAAGTCTATATGGGTTGTCTGAATATTTGGAAGAGTATTGATGGCGGCGATAGCTTCACTCAGGTTAATCAATGGAATATCAACAATCCGGCATATACACATGCCGATATACACACCCTGAAATTTTTCAATAACACCTTATTTTGTGGTAGTGATGGAGGCCTCTATATTTCAGATGATGGCGCTACTACTTTTACCGATAAAACCGCCGGGATGGCCATAGGCCAATTCTACCGTCTGGCTGTTTCTAAAAGCGATGCTGGAAAAATGGCGGGCGGACTACAAGATGTAGGCGGACAAGTTTTAGAAGGAAACAACTGGAACAATTACTACGGTTTTGGCGGCGATGGAATGGACAATGAGATCAGCCCATTGAACGACAATCTTATTTATGGTTTTATTCAATTCGGCCAGTTTCTACAGCTTTCTATAAATTCAGGTCAATCGGTTGGAATTGTGGGATCACCACAAAGTACTTCCGGTGGTTCTGTTCTTGGGAATTGGATCACCCCATTGGCCATAGCCAGTGACGGGGAAGTATATTCCGGTTATGATGCAGTGTACAGGCTCGATACCAATGTATGGACAAAACTTTCAACAAACCTTGGGTCAACCGATATAGATGATCTGGAAGTAGACAAGACAGATCCTCAGGTGATCTATGCAGCAGAAAGTGGGAGTATCTTCAGAAGTGGTGATGGCGGAACAACATTTACAACATTCTATCAAGGAACAGCTGAGATCTCAGATATGGCGGTTAATTCAACTGATGGGTCCGAAGTCTACTTTATTACTTCCCTGAGGCCTGGAATCGACCAGGAAACACAGTTAAATCAAGAACGTAAAGTGTTCAAAATCCCTGTGAACCCGGATGGCAGTCCGGGAACTGCAGAAGATATTACATTGAATCTTCCATCGGACCAGGCGTTTTTTGCCATTGCACACCAGGGGCGACATACAGATAACCCTATCTATGTAGGTACAAATCTTGGGATCTATCGATTAGATGATACGCTTACAGAATGGGAAGAGTACTCAACTAATTTCCCCGGAGTAGCGGTAAGTGACCTGGAGATAAACCTGGATGATGAAGTGATTACGGCCTCCACCTACGGACGCGGTGTATTTCAATCTCCTATCCCAGTACAGGTGCCCGCAGAAGAATTACGCCTGATAAGCGTAAGTCCCGGAGGCAGTGAAGTATTATGTGGTGATGCATCCCCGGAGATCGTTGTAGAAAACACAGGAACAAATCCGATAACCGCTGTGGAAATTACCTATAATTTCAGTGATGCATTGCCCGAAAGCTTTACGGAAAATTTGACCCTGGCTTCAGGGGAAACAACGACCATTGCCCTTCCAGGCATTGGCAATCAGCCAGGTACATTTGAAATAGATGTAACTGCCACCACCGCCAATGACACCTATGCCGATAATAATGTAATAGAAGAAGATTTTATTTTCAATACAGCTGGGGTAACAAGCACTGTCAACACATTTGAAACAGCAGAAGATGCGCTTGTCGCATTTGATGAAAATTCCGTTGCAAGTACATGGGAGCAGGGCGTCCCAGCCGGAGCTTTATTAAACCAGGCTACTTCTGGGACCCAGGTATATGCCACCAACTTAGATGGCAATTATCCCGATGTGACAAAGGGTATTCTCCTCAGTGAATGTTATGATCTTTCTACTGTGATAGGTCCTGTCTTAAAATTTAATATGGCCTATGACCTGGAAGAAAACTGGGATGTGGTATATGTTCAATATTCAATTGATGGCGGTCTAAGCTGGGAAGTTCTGGGAGCTGTAGACAGCGTACCGAACTGGTATACAAGTAACCGCACTAATGCTACCTCTGGTGATGATGACGATTGCCAAATTTGTCCCGGGGCGCAATGGACAGGAACAAATGCGACCATGACGGAGTACGCATATGATTTTAATTTGAATGCATCTTTAGGTGAGACTGATCTCACGGGAGCCACAAATATTGTTTTCAGAATCGTCTTTCATTCAGATTTCTTTGTAAACCAGGAAGGGGTTGTCGTTGATGATCTTGTAGTAGATGGTTTTGTGGATGATGAAGATGACGATAATGATGGCATACTCGATGTTAATGATAATTGTCCGTTGATCGCCAATTCAGATCAGCTGGACACAGATGGAGATGGCTTAGGAGATGCCTGTGACCTGGACGATGATAACGACGGGATCTTAGATGCCGATGATAATTGTCCATTGATTGCGAATTCAGATCAGGCTGATTTTGATGAAGACGGTATAGGCGATGTCTGTGATGATGATGCTGATAATGACAATGTCCCCAATGCTTCCGACCTATGCGATGAAACACCGGCAGGTACCATTGTGGATAGTAACGGCTGTGAAGTATTTAGCTTACCGGTTTCCAATTTCAGGATCCTTACCCGAGGCGAATCTTGTATCTCCAGTAATAATGGGGCTATTGAAATTGAAGCCGTGGAAATGTTGAACTATACAGTTGCATTGACCGGTGAAGGCTTAGACGATATCCAGCCCTTTACCGATATCATTTCTTTTACTGATCTGGTGGGCGGTAATTACACGCTGTGCTTCACAATAGATAGCGAACCAGGCTATGAGCAATGTTATGAAGTCGTGGTAGACGAACCCCAGGATCTATCCGTATTCGGAAAAGTTTCCAGTCTCGACAATAAGGTCACCCTGGATCTGGACGGAGGAAAAGTCTACACAATAGAAGTAAATGATGAAGTGTATACAACAACAGAATCTTCCATTACACTTCCATTGGATCGGGTTGAGAATGTTATTAAGGTACGCACTGAAAAACCCTGCCAGGGGGTCCATGAAGAAACCATCGTCTTAAGTGATGAGTTGCTTATCTATCCGAATCCCATTCGCAATGGCATTGTTAGTGCCTACCTGGGCGAATTAAGCTCAGAGGAGGTTACCGTAAGCTTATTTACGGTGAATGGTTCGAAGGTATACTCTAAACGAATTCGATTAGACAATAAAGAAGTCCAGATAAATGTATCTGAGCTTCCCGAAAGTGTCTATCTCATGAACATCAGAACGGCAAGGGCCCTGATCAACTACAAAATAATTAAGCGATGAAAAAGAGTACGTATATATGGATATGGGCCTTATCTGTTCTTGTAGGATGCAGCAGCGGAGGCGATGGGAATGACAACCCAAATCCGGATCCAAATCCGGATCCCGATCCAATTTCAGCGCCTTCGTCAGCCACTTTGGTATTTCCGGATGATGATGAGGAATGCACGGAAGGCGAGATCCTGAGTGATTCACAGAGCAGGGTTGATTTTATGTGGAATGCCTCTACCAATACGGATAGTTATGTAGTGCATCTTACAGACCTCAACACGGGAAGTACAAATACGTTTACTTCTACAACTAATAATAAAATTATTAATCTGACAAGGGGCAACCCTTATGAATGGTTTGTCGAATCCAGAAGAATAGGAACAAATGCCACAGCCAATAGCGCTACCTGGCGTTTTTATAACGCCGGACCCGGGGTTGAGAATTATGCCCCCTTCCCGGCTGAAGCTGTTAGTCCGCCAAGGGGCGCCAACATAGATCCGGCTGCTACCGTACTTCTCGAATGGAATGGATCCGACGTAGATGAAGACATTACGGAATACGATGTTTTCTTTGGTACAGATGCTGCAGCCACATCCTTATTGGGCACCACATCAGAGACCAGCCTTGAAGCAAATATAGCCTCGGGCACAACATATTATTGGTCTGTTACTACCCGGGATAGTGCAGGGAATCAATCCGAGTCGGAGACTTTTGAATTTCTTGTGAAGTAAGAAGTCGCTTTTTATTTTGATCGCGAACCTGCATCTTTGTGATACGAAGTTGGCTCGCATATGCTATTACCCTATCTAGAATCACCAGATGAAGCTGGGACCGATGAAGCCGGAAGAGGCTGCCTCGCGGGTCCGGTAACCGCTGCAGCTGTTATTTTGCCCTTAGATTATTCAAATGCTGTTCTTAATGACTCCAAGCAACTTACACATGCGCTTCGGGATCAATTGGCCGAAGAGATCAAACGGGAAGCCCTTGCCTATGCCGTGGCCGATATTGACCCGGAAACCATAGATCAGATCAATATTTTAAAAGCGTCCATCCTTGGGATGCACAAAGCGCTTGACAATCTGGGGCAAGTACCCTCTTTGATCCTTGTAGATGGCAATAAATTCTATTCCTATAAAAAGATCCGCCACCGGTGCATGATAAAAGGAGATGCCCGCTTCATGAGCATTGCTGCCGCTTCCATTTTAGCAAAGACACATCGGGATGCATATATGGCTAGCTTGCACGAAGAATACCCGGTCTACAACTGGAAACAGAATAAGGGATATCCGACTATAGAACACAGGAAGGCCATTGCAAATTTTGGCCCGACAAAATATCACAGAAAAAGTTTTCGATTACTGCCAGAACAACTCAAATTGAACTTATAATCGGTTAATTTTGCCCCAAACCCAGATCATGAAGTGGACGTTTAAACTCGTACTAATTTTTCTACTCTTCAGCAGTTGTATCCAGCAACGAGACCAGCTAATACCTATGCTGAATTACGTGCCAGAAAATGCCGTGGCTATCGTCCGGATCAATAATCTGAACCAGTGCAAAATCCTGCTAAATGAAAATGCCTTCCTGCAGGATCTTTCAAAGACAGAAACTCATGCGTCTATCAATGCACATTTGAAAGCGCTCAAATACCTGGCTCACGAACATGAAAGTGTATTGACTTTTGTTCCTGATGACGGCACACAATTTTTATACATCAGCCCTACTACAGAATCATTAATAGACAGTTTGAATTTAGATCCTGATTCTTTGGACCAACGAATTATAAAAAATAAAGACTTTAGCACCATAGAATTAGAAGACCAGACCCTATATACGGCCACAAGCGGGGGCAATACACTGGTCAGTTCTTCTTCGCAAGTACTTCTGGAGCAACTCAATTTGGCAGCCAAAAGAGAAGTGCCTGCGACACTTTTGTCACTCTACCAGGCTGCGGGGACAGATAAACCCGCTTCTATTTTTTTACGAAGCCAGCAAGGACAAGCACTTTTAGACAGTCAACTGGAAACATCAGGTTCTGTACGACTCGCTCAGCTTACGGATTGGATCTCCATGGACATTGAACCTACAAGTCGGCAATTAAATTTAACCGGGGCTTTGATCGCCAAAGATTCAAGTAGTATTCTGAATTTATTTCACAATGTATCGCCACTGGGGCACAAAGCCCCTGCTTTTGCCCCGGCAGAAGCGACGGCTATCCTTTCCTATACTTTTGAAGACCATGCTGCGTTTACTGATAATCAGCTGCACTTTTTGAAACAACCTACAGCTCTGGATACACTTTTTAACACAGTAGAAGAAGTTGGCATTTTCTATATGCGAAAAAAGAAAGGGGTTATTTTAAGCACGTTCGGAACTGAAAATATCAATCTTTTTTTAGAGCAGATCCGTGCAGGGACAGAAGAGTATATTGGAAATGAGATCATCTCCTTATCTCAAAATGAATTTTTGAATGTTCACTTTGATCCCTTGATAAAAAACTACAATGCCCGCTATTATACCTTGCTGGAAAATGCCTTTGTATTTGCCGAAGATAAAAGCATGTTGCAGACGGTGATCCGAAACTATAACCAAGGCAATACGTTTAGCAAGACCCGCGAATTTGCAAGCGTCGAGAAATCCCTGGCCAGTGAATCCAATATCTTGTTTGTCAGTAAGAACAACGGACTTGGACCTTTACTGGAAGAAGACTTCTCGAAATCACTACAAAAAGACATGAAGACCCGGGCGCTGAATGATTATGCCTATGCCTGCCAGGTCATTGGAGATGATTCCTTTTATCACACGAATATCCTGGTCCAAAAGCTTTCGGAAATAGAAGATCCACGATCTACCTTTCCATTATTTTCTGTTACCCTGGATGCCAAGCTGGCTACGGAACCCCAGTTTGTGATCAACCACAATACCCGAAAGAAAGAGATCGTCGTTCAGGATGAGAATAATGTGCTCTATCTCATTTCCACAAGCGGCAATGTACTTTGGAAAAAGGAATTATCGAGCCGGATCCAAGGGAAGATCCATCAGGTCGACCTGTACAAAAATGGCAGGCTTCAATTAGCTTTTACAACAAACGATCAATTCTTTGTGATCGATCGGAATGGGAAGGTCGTACAGCCTTTTGAAAAGACCTATGAGGGTGGGAATCTTAATCCCTTGGCCGTTTTCGACTATGAACAAAACAGGAAATACCGACTGGTGGTCACCCAGGGTAGTAAAGTATTCATGTACAATAGTCGGGGTGACATTGTTTCCGGCTTTACCTATACCGAAGCCGAAGATGCTATTCTTGGCGCCCCAAAACATTTCAGGGTCGCGAGCAAGGATTACCTGGTGTTTAAACTGGCTGATGGTAGCTTAAAGATCCTCAATCGAATAGGAAAAGTCAGGGTAGATGTAAAAGAGAAACTGGATTTCTCAGATAATGAAGTCTACTTGTATCGGAACAAATTTATCGTCAGCGATAAAGGTGGAGATATCTATTCAGTGGATACCAAAGGCAAGGTGAATAAGAACAATTTAAACCTGAACGAATACCACGGCTTTGACGCTACGACTAAATCTCTTGTGACATTGAATGATAATGTGATCAATATTAAAGGGAAGTCGGTCACCATGGACCTGGGGGTATATACCAAGCCCAGGATCTTCTATATCTACGACATCATTTATGTGAGCACGACAGATATCCAAAACCAAAAAACTTACCTCTTCTATAGCAACGGTAGGTCCGTAGCAGATTTCCCTGTACTTGGTAATGGCGTAGCTGATCTTGCCGATATAGACAATGACCGAAAACTGGAATTGGTTACCAAAGACC
>JAHHLF010000044.1 GCA_018679315.1 Bacteroidia bacterium
TCATAGACCATTAAGCCGGAGGTGCCATCGCAAACAAATAGCTTTTCATCTTTCACACCAAGGCCATAAGGTTCATCCATGGGATAGCTCACTTTTAGCTCAGGGGCAGTAATACTACTTATATCGACGATAAATAATCCGCTTTCTAAAGCGCCACAGTTGTTCCCGCCTCTAAGGGTCACATAGGCATAGTCTCCATCAACTACGACCGGGTCGCAGGCAGTACCGTGTTGGAATTCGGAAACGAAAGTGGGCGAAGCCGGAGAAGTAATATCATATATGTACATGCCTCGCATACTTCCCAAAAATAGATGTTCCCCACGATTAAAAATGGTCTCAATATCAAAACCGGCATAGACATCCTCCAGGTCTTGCGGGTTTGCCAGGTCGGCGATACCAAATACATTAATAGTATGGCTGTCTACTGCATACAGATAATCACCTACTATTTTAAATCTGGCTAATGAGCCTCCCTGTCCTGTATTTCCTGCATCATTCGCTTCTGCTAAAGCAAGGTCATTAAAGCGTTGCTCAACTTCTTCAACCCGCCTTCGCTCACTTACCACTTCCCAACCGATCAGGATCTCATTTTCATAATCAATATTTTCCCATTCAAAGATCTGGGCTTCAGCAGGCCAAACTACATTATCCCTTAAAACATCCTCAAGTCGATTCACGATCTGAATATTATCCAGGTCAGAAATGTCCAGCACGATGAGATCGGTAAGACTATCGGCATAAAGGAAATTATCCTTAACAGATATATCTACATTCCCGGCGATCTTTATAAACGATATCTTCTGTGGATTGGCCGGATTTGAGTTATCTATCACATGTACTCCTTTATATTTATCATTCACAAAGATCAGATCCTCATACGCATAGATCTTTCCTGACTCAAAAATTGGAATGGGTGGCACGATATCTACACTATTCTTAAACTCTACTACAGACATCGTTAAAGGGCGGGCAACAAGATAATCGGCAAATTCTCCATCTTGTTCATCATTGTTACATGAAGTGAGCACTACACCCATGCAAAGGGTTAGTACAAAAACAATTTTTTTCATTTTATCAAATTTTGGGGCGTTCGTACACATAGGATGGCAAAGGTCTATTCAGGTTGCGTTTAACATGAATTTAAGTGCCTGCCATATTGTCAGATTCATTAATTTCGATGTATCTTTGCATCCCTGGTAAAGATACCGGAAATAAATACTGCATGGGAAAGCTTATAGATGAAAAAATACAGGGTACTTCCCTCCTAACTCCGAAAAAGACGGACAACGGTCGCAAACTCTATATAGAGAGCTACGGCTGCCAGATGAATTTCTCGGATAGTGAGATCGTTGCCTCTATTTTGTCTGCCGAAGGTTTTAATACAACGAACAAGCTTGAGGAAGCAGACCTGGTGCTTGTCAATACATGTTCCATCAGGGAAAAGGCCGAGCAGACCGTGCGCAAACGCCTGGAAAAGTTCAATGCTATTAAGGAGTCAAGACCTCATGTAAAAGTGGGGGTTCTCGGCTGTATGGCGGAACGGTTAAAAAGTGCTTTTCTGGAAGAAGAGAAGATCGTTGACATGGTTGTAGGACCGGATGCATATAAAGATCTTCCCAATCTGATCCAGGAGGTAGATGAAGGTCGCAATGCCGTAAATGTGATCCTCAGCAAGGAAGAAACCTATGCCGATATCGCCCCGGTTAGATTGAATTCTAACGGAGTTACTGCTTTTGTATCTATTACGCGCGGTTGTGATAATATGTGCACGTTTTGCGTAGTACCCTTTACCCGAGGCAGAGAACGAAGCAGGGATCCTCATAGTATTGTAAAGGAAGTCAATGAGTTATGGAATAAAGGTTTTAAGGAAATCACCCTTTTAGGTCAGAATGTAGATAGTTATCTATGGTATGGCGGTGGCTTGAAAAAGGACTTTGACAAAGCTAGCGACCTCCAGAAAAATACATCTATCAATTTTGCAAAGCTGCTACATCTAGTTGCGGAAGCACAGCCCAGGATGCGTATTCGATTTTCCACATCAAATCCGCAGGATATGACGCTGGATGTGATCGAAGCCATGGCTGCACATGACAATATTTGTAAGTATATCCACCTACCGGTTCAGAGTGGTAGCAATAAGATCTTAAAGGCCATGAACCGCCAACATACGCGGGAGGAATACATGGCACTGATAGACAATATCCGAAATATCATTCCCGATTGCGGGATCAGTCAGGATATGATCGCTGGCTTTCCGACAGAAACAGAAGAAGATCATCAGGATACATTGTCCCTGATGGACTATGTGAAATACGACTTTGGGTTTATGTTCGCATATTCTGAGCGCCCGGGCACTTTGGCCGAACGCAAATTAGAGGATGATATTCCACTGGATGTCAAAAAGAGGAGACTCAATGAGATCATTACCCTTCAACAAAGGCACGCCTTGTACAGGACACAACAACATCTGGGTAAGATAGAAGAAGTACTTATTGAAGGTGATTCAAAAAAATCTGACCAGGAATGGATGGGAAGGAATACCCAGAATACGGTAGTTGTATTCCCAAAAGAACAATACAAGGTCGGTGATTTCGTATTGGTAAAAATAAAAGATTGTACTTCGGCCACCTTGATCGGTGAAGCCGTGGGATATACTACTTAAGAATGGAAAACGTACAAGCCATAAAACAACGTTTCGGGATCATTGGAAATGACCCAAAACTTAATCGTGCCCTTGAGAAAGCCATACAGGTTTCCCCTACGGATATTTCCGTATTGGTTACCGGAGAAAGCGGAGTAGGTAAAGAATCTGTGCCCAAGATCATACATGCCCTCTCGCATCGAAAACATGCCAAATACATTGCGGTGAATTGTGGTGCTATTCCAGAAGGGACTATCGACAGTGAATTATTCGGGCATGAAAAAGGGTCATTTACTGGAGCAACCCAAACGCGTAGTGGCTACTTTGAAGTTGCGGATGGCGGGACCATCTTCCTTGATGAAGTGGGCGAATTACCCATGCATACTCAGGTACGTTTACTCCGTGTTCTTGAAAACGGGGAATTCCTGAAAGTAGGATCTTCCAAAACTCAGAAGACCAATGTGCGCATTGTGGCCGCAACTAATATGAATATGCTCGAGGCTATTAACAAAGGTAAGTTTCGGGAAGACCTGTACTACAGACTGAGCACAGTAGAGATCCATCTCCCCCCCTTGAGAGAGCGACAGGAGGATATTCATCTCTTATTTAGAAAATTCGCTTCGGATTTCGGACAGAAATACAAAATGCCTACGATCCGACTCCAGGAAGATGCTATGCAGCTATTATTGAAGCACAGGTGGCCAGGGAATATTCGGCAATTAAGAAATGTGGCGGAGCAGATCTCTGTGCTGGAAAAAGAACGGAATATTTCATTAACTACTTTGAACAATTACCTCCCCCGCACAGCAGATACAAACCTGCCTGCGATCATAGAGCCCAAACAAAAGGAAAGTGATTTCAGCAATGAAAGGGAGATACTCTATAAGGTATTGTTTGATATGAAAGCAGATCTGAACGATCTGAAAAAGCTTACATTAGAGCTTTTACAATCCAGTGATACAAATAAAGTACAGGAGGAAAACCAGTCGCTGATAGAAAAGATCTACGGGAATAATGGCGATTCTTTTGAAGAAGCGGCTCCGGCGATAGAGGCGCTTCCTATTCATGAAGCCGAAGCGCCCCAGGCACCAGCAGTTCAGGTAGAAGACCGGTATCATTTTGCTGAAGAGATCCAGGAAGAAGAGACGTTGTCATTGCAGGAAAAGGAAATTGAATTGATCAAAAAATCACTGGAGCGAAACAGGGGAAAACGAAAAGCTGCAGCTGCAGAATTGGGGATCTCGGAACGAACGCTCTATCGAAAAATAAAACAATACGATCTTAAATGAGAAAAGCGGGTGTCTTATCTGTTATAATTGCGACATTGCTAACTGCATGCGGTGCTTACAATTTTACCGGAGGGGATGTTGGAGCAGCCACTACATTTCAGGTAAATTACTTTCAAAATTACGCTTCTCAAAGCCCGGGGAGTACTTTTGATCCAGGGCTGGACAGGGAATTTACTTTAAGCCTGCAAGATGTTATCCTGAACCAGACCAGTCTTGATCTGGTCACGGCCCAGGGAGATTTGACCTATGAGGGAGAGATCGTCGAATACCGGGTGACACCAATGTCGGCCACCTCCGAACAGCGCGCTGCACAGAACAGGTTGACTATTTCAGTAAACGTCCGGTTTTATAATGCCACAAAAGAAGACTCAGATTTTGAGCAGCGATTCTCGTTTTTTTTTGACTATGATGCCAACGCGCAACTTGCGTCTGTAAGAGATGAGGCACATCAGGTTATCTTTGAAAGGATACACCAGGATATTTTTAATAAATCGCTTGCTAATTGGTAGCATATGAATGTTGATGAGTTTACATTTTTACTACAACATCCATCCGAGGTAAAAACTCCGGTGCAGACCAGGCAATTGGAAGAGGTACTTAAAGAATACCCTTATTTTCAGGCTGCCCATGCCTTGCACTTGAAAGGCTTAAAAAACCTCAACAGCTTTAAATACAATAATGCCTTAAAAGTTACGGCAGCACACACATCGGATAGAGATGTTCTGTTCGACTTCATTACTTCTCCCGAGTTTTTAGCCGACACTATTGCAGATACCATCACCGGAAAAACCGAAACGATAAAAGAGCACGAAGTGATTGCTGAGGAGGTCCTGCCCGATACTGAATTAGAACCTCAAATGATCGCAGATTCTTTAGATCATCCACTGCCACAATCCGTACAGGATGCAGACGCCATCCTTGATCCTTCCCTTTTTAAATCTAAAGATCCGGATATTGACAAGACGATAACCGAGCAGCGGGTAAAGGCTGAGAAGGAATTAGCACTGGGGAGTCCGCTTGATTTTACCCAGGAAGAGCGATACTCTTTTAGTGAATGGCTGCAACTTACTTCCTTGCAAAAGATCGATAGGTCTGGCGTTGTACATAAAGAAGGAAAGAAAGAGGATAGCCCGGAGATTGAGGTATCAACGCAAGAAAAGAAAGAAGATAGCCCTGAGATTGAGATATCAAAGCAGGAAAAAAACTTTGACCTTATAGATAAATTCATTGAAACAAATCCAAAGATCAAACCCACCGAAGAAAAGGCAGAGCAAATAGACATTAGTGATTCTTTGAAAATAAATAAGAAAGAGCTCATGACCGAAACGCTCGCCCGGGTTTACCTGGAGCAGAAAAAGTATAAAAAAGCCATCCAGGCGTATAAGATATTGCGTTTGAAATATCCCGAAAAAAGTAGTTTCTTTGCAGACCGCATTTCAG
>JAHHLF010000088.1 GCA_018679315.1 Bacteroidia bacterium
TGTAGATCAATGTGATCTCTTCTGCAGTCTCTACTATACCCAGGATTATCATCAGATAGAACAATGGGTATATGGGCTCAAAGAATAATATCAAGAGAATAAACATCGCTTGAACAATAGCCGAAAGTTTAGCCAGGTAAGTGTGGAAGGCAGTAGCTTTACCATATTTTCTGAAAGCCAGGATCATCTGGATGAGATAAGGTGCAAATGCGATCAGGATCAAGATGAGGTTTTCCCGGATGAACTCGTTTTCAAAAACCCATAGTCCGAGTAACGCAACGGCAAATGTTAATTGGTCTCCATAGGAATCCAGTTGTGAACCCCGGGCACTGCTGATCTTTAAAGTGCGTGCTACAAAGCCATCTATACCGTCTGTCAGGTAACTAATAAGCAGCATCCAGGCAAAGATCTCTCTGGCTTCCAGGCCTATCAGTATTAGTAATATTGGCGCAGCGAGGATTCGATAGAAAGAGATCCAGTCGGCTATATTGAGTGTTTTTATCCAAGACATAGTTCAATCATTGTTTGCGCAGATCTAAATAGTTAGAAACTACCCAAAGGAAAACTTACTATATACCAGGCAATTATACTATGATATAAATCAACTTGTTACGACTTGTTCTGCTTTGAAAGGGCTACCCCTAAGGACACTGTGCATTATTAATTAATAAGCTGTGATCTAATAAGCAAGAACTCACTTACATTATGCATATCAATAGCACCCTCCAACACACCATCATCACCGGTAACCGGAATGAAACGCTGCCCTTCCTTATTCACCATTTCAAAGAATTTTTTTAACTCCTCTTTTTTATCGATCGTCCTGAATTTTTGCTTCATGATTTCTTTGATCTTCATGCTGCCGAATTTTACATGACCAATAATATCTTTTTGATACAGGATGCCAACGATCTTCTCCTGATCAACCACTATAAAGTCTTTTTCTGTTCCTGCCAGGATAAGAACAATGACCTGATCAATGGTGTCTTCAGGTTTCAGAATCGTAATTTTAGTCAACATTGCGCTTTCAATTAGGTAGCCCTCGATCATAGATGTTTGCTTTACCATCTGATTTTCACCATAGGCACCTATAAAAATGAATAATGCGATCAATACGAGGAAAGGATTATAAAGTAACCCTAGAACAAAAAAGATAACGGCAAATACTTGTCCGATCGAAGCCGCTATATCCGTAGCTTTAACCCGATCCATTCGATACGACAGAATTGCCCTTAAAACTCTTCCGCCATCCATGGGGAAGGCAGGGATCATATTGAACAGCACGAGCATTACATTAGCAATGAAGAGGTAGAACAAGAGTGTTTGTAAACTGGGTGCACTTAGTAGATTCTCCAAATTAGCCGCATCGAGGCTAATATATGTTTGTATCGGGACGACTAAATAAAGAAGCATTGCAAGTACTACATTTACGGCAGGGCCTGCCAGGGCAACCAGTAATTCTTCGGATGGTTTTTCGGGCATTTTCTCCAAAGAGGCCACTCCGCCGATGGGGAGCAAGGTGATCTGTTTGGTTTTGATATTCATACGCTTGGCCGTAAGCGCATGTCCCAATTCATGCAATACAACACAAACAAAAAGAAATAGGATTAAGGTGATATTCATAAGACTGGAAGCAAGGTTGCCTCCACGTTGAATGTCCAGAAAAACAACCCAAAGTAATATCAGGGTGAAGGTCCAGTGAACTTCAATCTTGATCCCCGCAACTCGCCCGATTTTCAACGCCCCTTTCATGGTGAAGCCTTTTGTGTGAAAATAGGCTCCAATTGGAATACGGACTATGATAAATATCAGGACTTAGCTTTTGAGAAAGGGTAAGGGAAATGGAATTTGATGCTTTCTATTGCCCAGTTCTAAGGAATTTATCTTGGAATTGGCTAAAATCTTCGGTATGACATTTATCATTCATCTGAAAAAGGGTTAATCGTAACTTTATAGGTAGCCCAATTATTAAACACATCATATGAACCCATTAGCGCTGGATACATTCGTCAATTTGGATCCCAAAACGCCCATCTGGGATCGCGTTTATACCATTGCACCTCTAGTTATCATAGGCAGCAAGGAAGGCGATTCCTATGACCTGGCACCGAAGCATATGGCCGCCCCCATGGGATTTGACAATTATTTTGGTTTTGTCTGTACACCGGACCATAAAACCTATCATAACATACGACAATACGAGGAGTTCACGGTGAGCTTCCCAAATCCGGATCAGGTTCTTATGGCCTCCCTGACAGCCAGTAATCGGAAGTCTGTCGGCAATAAGACAACGTCCGTTCTTGATGCGCTTGAGGTGGCCTGGGGGCATACCGTAGATGCCCCTGTAGTAGCGGGTTGTTACCTTTATCTGGAATGTGCCTTGCACAGGATCGTAGACGGGTTTGGAACGAATGCATTGATCACGGGCTATATACATAAAGCTTATGTAGATGAGGACCTTCTGCGCGTCTCGGAGATAGACGAGGGCGATCAGATCGCCAGGCATCCACTTTTGGCTTATATAGCAAACGGCCGCTTTGCCAAGATCGAACAAACCTTTAATTTTCCATTTCCCAAAGATTTTTCAAAATGAGGTACCAGGACGAAACGGCCAGGCGTATAGTTGAGCACCTTTGGGACAGGGAGGACGAACTTTTGGTTTTCCTGAAAGCCCTGGTGAATCGGGAAACACCTTCGGCAGATAAACCGGCTAATGAGGAAATACTATTATTCCTGACTGAAGCGTATTCGGATCTTGGGTATATTTCCAAGCACCTGCCCGGCATTCAAACTGGAGGAGTACTTTATGCACGCCCAGTTGAGCGCAAGAAACATCAGCCCACACAGCTCTTGATCGGCCATGCCGATACCGTATGGCCTATGGGAACGATAACCCGTATGAAGGTAGAGGATGAAGATGGTAAAGTAAGAGGTCCGGGGGTGTATGATATGAAAGCGGGTTTGGCACAGATCTATTTCGCCCTCAAGACATTGGATGCATTAGGTCTGGAGGCCTCTGTGTTGCCATTGGTCCTGATCAATACCGACGAGGAGATAGGTAGTTTTGAATCTTCCCGCCACATCAAGCGTTTGTCCCGAGTTGCAAACCGGGCATACGTCCTCGAACCTCCCTTAGGAACGGAAGGGAAACTCAAAACCGGGCGTAAAGGTATTGGACGATTTAAGATCTCTGTAGAAGGTGTTGCTGCCCATGCTGGCCTGGATCCGGATAAAGGAGCTAATGCAATTGTAGAGCTCTCCCATTTGGTTCAAAAATTATATGCAATGAATGATCCGAAAAGAGGAATAACGGTGAATGTTGGAACAATTGAGGGTGGAATATCCCCCAATGTGGTAGCGCCTATGAGTAAAGCTGTTATTGATGTACGGGTACTCAGTGATGAGGATGGAAGGTTTATCACGAACCAGATTTTGAAACTCAAGGCAGAGTCGGATCAGGTAAAACTTACTATAGAAGGGGGCATAGGTCGCCCACCAATGGAAAAGACAGATAGAAATCAAAAATTATGGAAAGTGGCCCGGGAAGAAGGCAGGCGCCTGGGATTGGATTTAAAAGAGGCAACTGCTGGTGGTGGATCAGATGCTAACACAACCAGTTTATACACGGCCACTTTAGATGGACTAGGTACTCCGGGCGACGGAGCACATGCCTCCCACGAATATATTTTAAAGAACAAATTGATAGAACGAACCGCGTTGCTGTCCTTACTCTTATTGACGGCACCAAAATTTGCAGTATCATGAAACAGCCTTATATCTATGGATCTTTAACAAGGATCTCCGATCTCCAGGAAAAGCCCTTTGATGTGGTGCAAAAGGACAGATCGGAATGGGAAACCGGGGATTATATCTTATCAGAAATAATTGATGCCGGGGGAAACGACTTAAAAATTGAATTACCCAGTGGACGAATGCGAGGTGTTATCGCCGGGGATCTTTTGGTCGGTGCTCTGGGAGAACGATTTGCCACTCTGGAAGTGACAGGTACCTGGAAGGAAGTTGATAACACCTTAAAGATGCATGTGCTGACGGCCGCTGGGCTCTTGGGCAAACTCACATCCAAATCGGTATTTATTCCCTCAATAATGCAGATTCAGTATTTAGGACACGCCGTAAGAAACGGAAATAAAGTGTGTATGCAGGACTTCATTAAACAAATGGATATTATTAAATACAATACACCCACAGTCTTGTTTATGGGGACTTCTATGTCTGCCGGGAAGACCACTTCGGCGCGCATCGTGACAAATTTATTTAAAAGCGCCGGCTATAAAGTAGTAGCTGCTAAATTATCAGGCGCCGGAAGATATAAGGACGTGTTGGCCTTGAAAGATGGAGGCGCAGATGCGATCTATGATTTTGTCGATGTAGGCCTGCCTTCTACCATCGTTTCTCCCGATCTTTATAAAAAACGCTTGCCTTTACTATTGAGCATGATTCAAAATGCGATGGCAGATATAGCTGTGATAGAAATAGGGGCCTCCCCTCTGGAACCATATAATGGCGATGTAGCTTACAAGGCTATTAAAGATCAGATCGCTTGTACTATCCTATGTGCTTCTGATCCCTATGCAGTTCACGGCCTGATGGAAGCCTTTGAACTCAGACCTGATATTGTTTCAGGGATCACATCTAATACAGAAGCAGGAAGACAATTGGTGCGCACTCTTTGTGATGTTGAGGCGCTTAATTTGATCGATTCGAAAACAACTCGCTTTTTAAAACATATTCTGGAAGAAACAACAGGCTTGGAATTAAAAGGACGAGAATCCTATGAATATAATTAGAATGCCACGTTATGTGCATCCTGCAAGATTGGCTCTGCCAGTGGCGGCCATGGTGCTATTCATTCTATTTTATATAATTGCGGCATTGAATTACCCTGGAGGTTCCTGGAATGACCCTACACATACGGGATTTAGTTTTTGGAATAATTACCTCTGTGATCTTTTGGATTCGTATGCGATCAATGGATCTCAAAATACAGCAAAAGTATGGAGCCGGACTGCCCTTGCTATACTTTGTGCCGGCCTGGTTTATTTATGGTATCACCTTCCCATATTATTTTCCCGCAGAGGTTGGGCTACTAAAATTTCTTGGTCAAGTGGCTTGCTGGCATTCCTGGCCATGCTAACACTGTCTGAAGGGACGCACGATGTAAGTGTCCGCATAGCAGGTTTCCTGGGAACGGTGGCCCTAATAACTTTGGTAGTGGAATTGGTGCGATATGAGTATAGGACATTGTACCCACTGGGGATCATTTGCATCCTGATCTTTCTTGTGAACTATGGGATCTATGAGACCGGAAACGGACTGCGATTCCTCCCAGTCCTGCAAAAGTTTACGTTCAGCTTATTTTTCCTGTGGTTCTTTCAAATTAACCGAATCCTTGCTAAAGTAAACAGACAGTTGTATCCTGTTAAACCTTAGGGATAAAGACATATTAATTCGTAACTTTAAAAGAGGTCATTGCCCTGTGCTTCCTGTCTTTCTTTGAAGAAAAATTCACTTAATAGTAACACATAAATCTATATATCATGACAACGATCAATCTTTTTCTGGTCTTATTAGGACTCTTCCTTTTGGCTGGGATACGCATCATTTTTGAATACAAACGCGCTTTAAAATTTCGATTTGGGAAGTATGTTAAGATATTAAAACCCGGCATTCGATGGATCATCCCTATTGTTGAAACCATTCAAGTAGTGGATATCCGTGTGATAACGATTAATGTTGTATCACAAGAAGTGATGACAGAAGATAATGTGCCATGTAGTATCGATGGTGTTGTCTTCTTTAAGATCTATGATCCGGAGAAGGCGGTGTTGGAAGTTGAAGAATTTGCATTTGCGATCACTCAATTATCCCAGGCTGCATTGCGTGATGTGTGTGGTAAGGTAGAATTGGATACCATTCTCTCAAAGCGGGAAGAAATGGGCAAGAATATCAAGAATATTGTAGAGGTTGAGACCCACGAATGGGGAATAGAGATCATTGATGTAAAGATCAAGGACATACAACTACCAGAGAACATGCGCAGAATGATGGCGAATCAGGCCGAAGCAGAACGTTCCAGACGCGCCAGGATCATATTGGCACAAGCCGAAGAGCAAGCCGCAGGCATGCTTTTGGAGGCTGGTAGACAGATCGATAAGTCGCCTTCGGCTATAAAACTCAGGTTGTACCAGACCCTGTCAAATATTGCTGCAGAAAAGAATTCGACCATATTATTCCCATTCCCCGAAGAGGTATTACCTCGGAGAGCTCAAGAAGATTAGTTGGAAGGATGTATCCCTAGATAGCGATGTTGGAAAAAATGATACTTTTCAGCTCCTTGGGTAAACCTGATCTGATGTCATTTAGTTCTCCTGCGGATACATATTTCCGTAGAAAAATGAATGTAGTATCAATATAGCGTTCCACTAACTCATCGTTATATTCAAAGTCGCTATCTGCAGCTGGGTAGTCGTATTTTTTTACGAGTTCAACAAGATCTGCCATACGTTTTACCCTGGGCTTATCTTTTTTGATAGACCAGCCGTTGACATATACTCCCTTCAGGAACATAGGTAGTTGTGCGACTAATTGTATGGATTCTTCAGGCGGGATAATATCGCGCATGGCGTACATTATTGATGCAAAAATGCGACCCGCTTGTTCGGGACGATCTTCCAGGTTTAACGCTTTTGAATATTCTTTCAAAAAGTGATACCCTTCCGATGCGTATTGATTAAAATTCAATGCCATGATTATGTTTTTGGGCTCAGCTTTGTGTAACCAAGCGCGGTTAATAAAGGAACCGGATTCCCTCAGATCGGGATCAACTTAGCAAAAGGTCAAGACGTTCAACCGGTATCAGGGATCCGATTCCTTCTAATGGGATCATGAAGAAATTTCAACCACTTTTGGGTTTTTCTTTTCTTCGATCTCTTTTTTCAACAATCTAAAGCGAAGTATACCATTTTTATACTTTGCTGCAATCTCCTCTTCTTTCTCCTCTTTTGAGAGAGTCTTCTCTGCCGAAATGTTTAGGTATCCATCTTCTACAGTGATCTTAAAATCTTCCTTCTCAAAGCCGGGTGCTGCCAGCTCAATATCAAAGAACTTTTCAGTTTCCTTAATATTCAAGGCAGGCTGATTGGCTTTGCCATTCCAGAAGCGATCATTGAAGAAACGATGGGTCCTCAAGCGATTCTCAAAAAAATCCTCCATATCAAAA
>JAHHLF010000252.1 GCA_018679315.1 Bacteroidia bacterium
AGACAAACCAAGGTCTATTACATTGATTCCCAGTCCCACTAAGGTCTGCTGCACTAGATTTTGGATCATAGGCCCTGAAATCCGGGCATCTCGGCCGATGACCACAGATGGAGTTTGCTTTCGTACATGGCCTTTGAGCCATGTCCCATAGGCAGCAGCAAATTTGACCGCATCCAACGGTGTTAGATTTGTGCCGGGTTCTCCCCCTATGGTCCCACGGATCCCTGATATTGATTTTATTAATGTCATTTCTTTATTTGAATATGGCAAATATAACTGACCCGCTTTAATTCCCTGATTTGAATTCGTATTTTCGACCTGAATCCCTACTATGAATTTCCTAGCTCATATTTATTTGTCATTTGGAGACGATGAGATCACTGTTGGTAATTTCATTGCCGATAGTATCCGCGGAAATAAATTTTCCCACCTCCCTCCTAATATCCAGAAAGGGATACGTTTGCATCGGGCAATTGACACTTTTACAGATGCACATCCAATTGCCAGGCAAAGCAGTAAAAGGCTCCACGCGAATTACAGCCATTACAGTCGCGTGATCGTGGATATTTTTTATGATCACTTTCTCGCCAGCAATTGGGACAATTATTCAGAACTACCCCTTGAAGCCTTCACCGAATCCTTTTATGATATGATAGAGGCCCATTATCATATTCTTCCAATGGGCATTAAGCGTATGATTCCTTATATGATCGCAGACAATTGGTTATTAAACTATAAGACCATCAAAGGAATTGGGCGTGTTTTGAATGGCATGAACCGCAGAACCCAAAATAAGAGCAAAATGCAATATGCCATAGTTGATCTGGAAGCACATTATGAAGATTTTGAAAGTGAATTTACATCGCTCTTCGAAGAATTAATTATCTTTTCGCGCCAAAAAATAATGTCTTTATGAAATATTCTCTTCCCTTATTACTACTCCTATTATTCATTAATTGTAAGCCCAACCCGGCTACACCTACGGGTGAAGTTGCCGATAAGGCCATGGTCGTATCGGCACGTAAAGAAGCTTCTCAAATTGGCGTTGAGATCTTAAAGAAAGGAGGAAATGCATTTGATGTCATGGTGGGAACAGACCTGGCACTTGCAGTAGCCTATCCTTTTGCCGGCAATTTAGGAGGCGGTGGATTTATGGTCTATAGACAAAGTAATGGAGATGTTGGGGCCCTGGACTATCGCGAAAAGGCCCCTTTGGCGGCTCATAGGGATATGTATTTGGATAGCACTGGTAATGTGATACCGGGAATGAGCACAGTAGGTGCAACTGCCGTAGCAGTACCTGGCACCCTGGCCGGATTGTTTGAAGTCCATGAAAAATTTGGAACGCTTCCTATTGAAGAGATCATTGCCCCGGTAATTGAATTGGTCGAACAAGGAGTTGAAGTAACTGAAAAGCAAGCAAACCGACTGGAATATTATCGAGAACAGATCATGGAAGTAAACGGGGATAATACGCTGTTTTATACCAGCTGTAAAGCAGGTGATACGCTTCGATATTCTGCACTTGCCAATACCTTAAAGCGAATTGCAAAAAACGGCAGGGATGAGTTTTATAATGGGGAAACGGCAAAGATCCTGGCCAAATTCATACAAGACAAAGGCGGCTTTGTTACAGAGGAGGATCTGGCAAGCTATGAGGCACAGTGGAGGCAGCCGGTAATATTCACTTATAAAGATCTAAGGATAATATCCATGAGTCCGCCCAGCAGTGGTGGTGTGACGATGAACCAGATCTTTAAAATGATAGAACCTTATGATATTGGGAAATATGACCACAATTCTCCTGAGGCTATCCAATTGCTCACCGAGGCGTTCAGAAGGTCTTATGCAGATCGGAATTTTTATCTCGGGGATCCCGATTTTGTTGATATCCCCCTTGATGTGCTCCTATCCGGAGCATATTTGAAAGAGCGTATGGACACCTTTTCCTGGGATCAGGCAACTTTATCATCTGAAGTTTCACACGGAGAAGTCCAGATAGCCGAAAGCATGGAAACCACTCACTACTCTATTGTTGACGGGTTCGGAAATGCCGTGTCTGTAACTACCACTTTAAATGGAGCATATGGCTCAAAACTGTACTGTGACGAATTGGGATTTTTCCTCAATAATGAAATGGACGATTTCAGCTCCAAACCAGGTGTACCCAATATGTTCGGTCTTACCGGAGCGGAAGCAAATAGTATAGCAGCTGAAAAGCGTATGCTCAGCTCAATGACGCCAACTATCGTGGAAAAGGATGGCAATTTATGGTTAGTTGTGGGTACTCCGGGAGGATCTACCATCATAACAGCGGTGGCTCAAACCATTTTAAACGCCTATGAATTCAATCAAAGTATGCAGGATGCCGTTAATGCACCGCGCTTCCACCACCAATGGCTTCCTGATCTCATTATTTTTGAACCGGGCGGTTTTTCTGGGGATATCAAGGATCGACTTAAAGCCAAAGGATATCAGATAAATGAAGACAGGACACCTGTGATAGGAAAGGTTGATGCGATCAGAGTGCTCCCAGATGGCCGATTAGAAGGAGGTGCAGACCCACGTGGTGACGATACTGCCGTAGGCTACTAAACTACAATTCAGATAAACCATATTCACTAAGGACAACTTGCCAGCTTTGGCTTTCAATGATCTCAAGGATCTTTTGGGATACAAGTTGTTCAAGGGAATCCCGTTCCATCGGCATTCCGAAAGCATAGGACTGCAGATCAAATTTTAGAGGTAAGATGGTAATTTCCTCCAGGGAAGAATCCTGTGAAATCCTGTACTTCATTATCGGCTCATCATAAATAAAGGCATCAATTTCACCATCGCGCAGGGCGTATACCCCCGGTATAACCCCGTCATAGAGCTTGATGTTTTTAAAAAAATGAGTGCGCAGAAAGCCATCAGTACTTGTATTATCGACCGTTCCCACGGCTTGCTCCTTGAAGGACTTAAAGGAATCATCTGCGCTGCTAAGCTGGTTTACAGTCAGACTTGAAGCAATACTAGCTGTTAAGCCCGAAATAAATAATAAACCTGTAAACATCAGGAAGAGGGCAGTAAGCTTGCCCCCGGTGCTTTTAGGGGATTTGTCTCCGTATCCCATAGTTGTCAGAGTAACCATTGACCACCACAAGCCGTCCCATAACCCTCGGAAATTTTCCCGGAATTGCGGATTCTTCTTTCTTTCAAAGTACCAGCCTACCAAGCCAAATATGATTATGATAAGTGCGAGGGCAAGGAAGCCTCTCAGAAAATTTCTATTTAAAAAGCCTCGTACGAATGCCAATAGTTTCTGTAGCGAACTTTGTTCGGCTATGGCTACTGTGGCATTGGAGGCATAATAAGACTCTGTAAATTCCATGCTTTTATGCCTTTCTGCAGTAATGGTCAGGGGGTTTATGCTCAGGTCTATACTTCCTTTTTTCAGGGCATCGAGCATTTGGGCAAAATCCATTTCTTTTAACACATAAGGCTGGTCAAGTCCGTCAGATACTTTTTTCCAAAGCCAGATATTGATGCCTTTCAATTCTTGACCCTCATTCTGAATGATAAAAGGAGGCGATGAAGTATACCCAACGATCAATGTATCTTTTGAGTTTTGTGCAAAGGTGATAATGGGTATCAGAAGCAGAAGAAGAGTGCGGATGGTTCGCATAGGATATTCCAGGTTTGGCCACCTAAATATACAATTTATGATAAGGAAAATAAGGAAGCAAAAATGTGCAGACCTACTTCGCTATCTGACGCTTGAGGTCTTCCATAGATTGCTGCAATTGTTTAAGCAATCCTTTTTCTGTACTGGCATCTACCCCAAAAGTAAGCTTACTGCTAACTTCCCATATTTCCTGAACCTTATGGGGTTCTATATCATACGGCGGATAATTCTCATTGAGGGAGATCAGCATGATATGCTGGGAATTTGGAGACTTCTCTACTTTTTTCACCAGAACAGCATCATCAAGGACTATGACATAGATTTTATTCGGACTTACTTCATCAAAAGATTCCAAAGCCCTTGCCAATACCCATTCCTGGGGTTTTAAATTTGGAAGCATACTATCCCCTTCTACCTGGAAGCCTCTGTAAGAAGCATTCCTGAATTCCGGTAATGGGAGGTCAAATGCGGGTAATTGCTCATACCAGCTCGTATCCTGAATATTCTGGGGATACCCGGCAGCTGCCTTGGCATTAACGAGAACAATATTCTCATTCTCTGCGGAATCTACTGTTACCACTTTTGGGATGACACTTACTTTAGAGGTGTTCAAGTATTGTTGCGAACTTTCACCGAATAACCAAAGCGGATTGATCTTAAATTGTTTGAGAAGTTCTGCAACAACTTTTCCAGATAATTTGGTTCTGCCCCTTTCAATATCCGCAGTCGTATTGGAAATACCCAATAGCTGTGCAAATTCAGCCTGTGTATATCCAAGCGAGCGGCGTAATTCACTGAATCTCTGTAAGGTGATATCGTTTTCCATATGGTGTTATTACTCGTTTAGGTTTTAGGTTGCCTCGCTTCTGCTTGATTCAAAGATACATAATTAGGAATTATTCCAAAAATAATTATGGATTATTTCCATAATTAGGAATATTTCCATAATTTTGGAAAAAATACAACAATGGGCATTTCAGAATTACAGCAAGCATTACATTCAGTAGCCATAAAAGGAAGTTTAGATTCCTTTGGGTATAAAATACTCGACAATAGACCGGCAATAGTTCGCACTGCTGCTCATACTACTAGAGTGCCCACAAATGATAATGGCCTTCAGCTAACATTATTTTAAGTCTATGAAAACACTTCAGCATATAACGTATGACGGTTCTTTCAATGGTTTCCTCAGTGTTGTCTTCACAATATTTCAACAAGAAGAATGTCCATTAGGGATCAAATCGAAGAAAAGGGAAGACCAGGTTCTTTTTCCCAGTGAACAGAATATAGAAACCGATCTGGGTAAGGCTAGACGTGTTTGGAGAAGTTTAGAAAAGAAAAGCAGTAATACCGTTAAGGGAATCTATTTTGCCTTTTTAAGTGAACAGAATGATATAGAACTGCTATTATTTCGATACATCAAATCTCTATTTAGACGTACAGCCGAGGACCCGGTATTTGACCCAAGGGAAAAGTCAAAGATCTTTCAATTGGCTCAAAATGTGGCTAAAGAAAAACAGCGTATAGAAACTTTTACACAATTATCTGATGGCAAAACGGGCTTTTTAAAAGGAGACATTCAGCCCAAATACAATGTACTGCCTTTAATTTCCAAGCATTTCAAATCCCAGTACGGCAACCATCCATGGATGATCACAGATACTAAAAGAGACCTTATCCTTTCCTTTGATGGTCTATACCTGGGGCTACAGCCTTATCACAAAGTTCAGTCCGACGGCCTCGAACAGCTGAAACAGTCTTTTACTTCGCTGCATGGCGGACAGAAAATAGCCGTTTAAGCTTGATGCATGTAAGTTCTGCATCTATGGTATCTAACTATTTAGGACTCTAAGGTTGCTTCGCTTTTAGATGCCAAAAGCGTACCTTTGCACTTTTGCGTATTTGGCATGATCAATTTCGAGGAAAACATAGAAGTTAAAGGCGCTCGCGTACACAATTTAAAGAATATTGATGTTAGTATTCCGCGGGAGAAATTGGTCGTGATCACCGGTTTATCAGGTAGTGGAAAATCTTCATTGGCATTTGATACGATCTATGCTGAGGGTCAGCGTAGATATATAGAAACCTTTTCGGCATACGCGCGGCAATTTCTAGGCGGATTGGAAAGACCAGACGTCGATAAGATCGATGGCTTGTCCCCTGTCATCGCCATTGAACAGAAAACTACTTCCAAATCACCTCGCTCTACGGTTGGTACGATCACAGAGATCTATGACTTTTTGCGACTTCTCTTTGCAAGAACAGCAGATGCCTATAGCTATGTGACAGGAAAGAAAATGGTGAGCTATAATGATGAGCAGATCCAGGATCTGATCCTGGATTCATATATGGGTAAAAGGATCAATATTCTCTCCCCTGTCATAAGATCCAGAAAAGGCCATTATCGCGAGCTTTTCGAACAAATCGCCAAACAAGGCTTTGTGAAAGTGCGCGTGAATGGGGAAATACAGGACCTGGTTAAAGGAATGCGATTGGATCGGTATAAAACCCATGACATTGAAATCGTCATAGACAGGTTAGCCATAGACAAAAAGGAAGACATGGTTAAAAGATTGTCTGAATCTATTAAAACAGCCATGTACCACGGCGATAATGTGATAATGGTTTTGGAAGAAGGGGAATCCATTCCCAGGTACTTTAGCAGGGATTTGATGTGTCCTAGCTCAGGGATCTCCTATCCAAATCCGGAACCCAACACCTTTTCCTTCAATAGCCCAAAGGGCATGTGTCCTAGCTGTCACGGCTTAGGTCATGTCTTTCAGGTCAATAAATACAAGATCATCCCCAATAAAGATATATCCATTCATGCCGGAGGTATAGCCCCCTTGGGTGAATTCAAGAAATCCTGGGCATTTAAGCAATTGGAGACGATCGGACAGCGATATAACTTTAGTTTGAATGACCCTATTAGCAACATTCCTACAGAGGCCATGGAAGTGATCCTGCATGGTGGGGTAGAACAGTTTGAAGTAGATTCAAAATCCTTAGGGGTGACGAGATCCTATAAGATCGATTACGAAGGGATCTCCAATTTTATCCAACAGCAATATCAGAATGCAGATTCTACGGCCATTAAACGTTGGGCCAAAGGATATATGGACAAAAAAAACTGTCCTGAATGCGAGGGCGCCAGGCTGCGCAAAGAATCCCTCTATTTTAAAGTCAACGAGCATAATATTGCGGAGCTGGCGCAAATGGATATCGAAGAATTAGCCGCATTCTTTGATACCCTGATGGATTCACTGAGCGCTTCACAACAAAAGATCGCTGAAGAAATAATTAAAGAACTTAGTACCCGCATCAAGTTCTTAATGGATGTTGGCTTGACCTATTTATCCCTGGACCGAAGTTCGAAATCGCTTTCGGGCGGAGAAGCACAGCGCATTCGTCTGGCCACTCAGATCGGATCCCAATTGGTTGGGGTGTTATACATACTGGATGAGCCCAGTATTGGCCTACATCAGCGAGATAATCACCGTCTAATCCAGGCACTTGAAAATTTACGGGATATAGGGAATTCAGTTATCGTAGTTGAGCATGACAAGGACATGATCCTTCATGCAGATCACATTATTGATATTGGTCCCGAAGCAGGAAAGCATGGAGGAGAGATCATATCAGAAGGGGCGCCAAAAATCCTTGCAGATTCGCACACTCTAACAGCCGATTACATTTCGGGCGTCAAAAGCATACCAACACCTCTCAGCAGAAGAAAAGGTAACGGCAAGAAAATAGTCTTGAGTGGTTGCCGAGGCAATAACCTCAAAAATGTAACCCTGAGGGTGCCTCTTGGTAAGATGATAGGGGTAACTGGAGTTTCCGGGAGTGGGAAATCATCTCTAATAAATGAAACCCTCTACCCTATTATGAATGCGCATTATTTTAATGGTGTGAAGCAACCCTTGCCTTATGATAGGATCAAGGGGTTAGAGCATTTAGACAAAGTGATAGATATAAATCAATCCCCAATCGGACGGACACCAAGATCTAATCCGGCCACGTATACCGGGGTTTTTAGCGAGATTAGAAACTTGTTCTCAAGGACACCTGAAGCGGCCATCAGAGGTTACAAACCAGGTCGGTTCAGCTTTAATGTCAAAGGGGGTCGATGCGAGACTTGCCAGGGTGGCGGACTGCGTGTTATTGAAATGAATTTTCTACCTGATGTCTACGTTGAATGCGAAACATGCAATGGAAAACGTTTTAATAGGGAAACCCTTGAGATCCGTTATAAAGGAAAGTCCATTTCAGATGTACTCGAAATGACGATAGATGAAGCTGTGGATTTCTTTGAAAACATCCCTAAGATCCACCGTAAATTGAAAACGATCCAGGATGTTGGGTTAGGGTATATTTGCCTGGGACAACAATCGACTACCTTATCGGGAGGGGAAGCGCAGCGTGTAAAGCTGGCCACAGAGTTGTCCAAAAGAGATACGGGAAATACCTTTTACATTTTAGACGAACCTACAACGGGCTTGCATTTTGAAGACATACGCGTGCTGATGGAAGTATTGAATAAATTAGTAGATAAGGGAAACACGGTTTTGATTATTGAGCACAATCTGGATGTTATAAAAATGGTAGATCATATTATAGACATAGGATATGAAGGCGGAAAAGGCGGTGGAGAGATCGTAGCCGAAGGAGCCCCTGAAAAAATTGCAACAGACGCTAAGAGTTATACAGCTGCATTTATTAAAAAAGAACTAAAACTCAGTCCGAAAGCTGGGTAACATATAATTGGGCCTTACCTTGCGGGTAGGGAAAACCGATCCTCAACGGTTAAACATATAAGTACCATGAGAAAAGAACAACACCACAAAGGTTGGAATGAAATAAAAACCAATGATTCCTGGGCGATCTTCAAGATCATGGGAGAATTTGTAAGCGGTTTTGAAAAAATGAGTGAAATTGGCCCCTGCGTGTCTGTTTTCGGCTCGGCCAGGACACAGGCTGATACAAAATATTACGACTTAACCGTATCTATAGCGAAGAAGATCTCGGAAGCGGGTTATGGCGTAATTACCGGTGGTGGCCCGGGTATTATGGAGGCTGGAAATAGAGGGGCACACCTGGCAGGTGGGACTTCTGTGGGATTAAATATAGACCTCCCATTTGAACAACATGACAATCCATATATAGATGATGATAAAAGCCTGGACTTTGATTATTTCTTTGTCAGAAAGGTAATGTTTGTAAAATATTCACAAGGCTTTGTCGTCTTACCAGGCGGATTTGGAACATTAGATGAATTATTTGAAGCGATCACCTTGATCCAAACCAATAAGATCGGCAAGTTTCCAATTATCCTGGTTGGAACCGATTTCTGGTCTGGCCTCATTGATTGGATCAAGACAACCATGCTAAATGCAGGGAATGTTAGTGCAACTGATCTGGACTTGATCCATATTGTAGATACAGAAGATGAAGTAGTCTCCTTGATCGACACCTTCTATAAAGGTCGTATGCTGAGTCCGAATTTCTAATCTTTTATGCGTATCGGGAAGTTAAGTAAACTCACTGCTATTATATTGATATTGCTGCAAGCAAGCACCTTACTTGCACAGCATCAAAATAATATAAAGGCTGTTTTGGACCCGGAAACCAAAGAACTGGAGATCCAGCAGGAATTCTATTATTCCAATTCTTCTACAGATACACTTCAACTTCTTTATTTTAATGATTGGGCGCATGCCTATTCAGATAAAAACACCGCACTAGCCCAGCGCTTTGCCCAAGACTTCAAGAAAAGCCTGCACCTGGCCAAGCGAGATGAAAGGGGTTTTACTGAAATACTATCCGTAATAGACGAAGACTACCGGACTGTAGACTGGGTACGTACAGTAGGCAAGGACATATTAAAATTTTCACTTAACAATCCCCTATTCCCGGGACAACGAATAAGGATTGTCATAACCTATCGGGTTAAATTACCACCAACCCGGTACACCGGATATGGATATGATCCGCTTGGTGGCTATTATTTAAAGGCTTGGTATTTAACCCCGGCGGTATATAATGGGGAGTGGCAGTTGTATTCCAATAAAAATCTCGAAGACCTCCATACGGGCAATACAGATACTTCGATAGAATTTACCTACCCCGAATATTTATTCCTCGGAACGAATTTTAATGAAGTGAATATCTCCACACTTACAACGAGCAACTATGCCACACTCATAGGAAACAATCGAAAAAGCTGTGATATCATCCTCAATGCGACCCGAAAGTTTGTTACCCACGTCACTGAGCAACAGGTAATTGTCACAGATATCAATTCTACCAGGTATGATCTCATTTCCCAGGGCCTATCTATCAGTCGGATCACTGAATTCATTCATGATAATCTAGGTGAGTTTCCCTATGAACAACTGCTGGTTAGTGAAATAGATTTTAATAAAAATCCGCTTTATGGCCTAAATCAACTCCCCACATTTGTAAGACCATACGGGGCTCAGTTTCAATTCGAAATGAAATTTCTGAAGACGGCGCTGCGCAGTTTTATGAGGGAAACCATATTTCTCAATCCAAGAAAGGAACAATGGATCACAGATGCCATTGTCAATTACCTGATGATCACATTCGTGGAAAAATACTATCCTAAGCAAAAGCTATTAGGAAAATTATCCAATATCTGGGGTGTGCGCAATTTCCACCTTGCCCAGATGTCGTTCAACGAGCAGTATCCCATGCTCCATATGCTTTCGGCCCGAAAGAACCTGGACCAACCGCTAACGACGCCCAATGATTCACTGATCAAGTTCAACCAAAAGATCGCTAATACCTACAAAGCGGGATTAGGTCTGGCCTACCTGGCAGACTATATTGGCAAGGAAGCGGTAGATAGGGGCGTAAAATCATTCTATCAATCATATAAGTTACAGCCTGTTACTACCGAGAACTTCGAACGAATCATGAAAATGAATTCCTCCCGGGATATTGACTGGTTCTTCAAGACCTATGTGCGTACGAATAAGCGAATTGATTTTAAGATCAAAGACATTGAAAAGACAGAAGATTCCTTGTTTGTCACGCTAAAGAATAAAACAGGTACAAATGTACCCATATCACTGTTCGGAATAAGAAACGATTCCATTCGATCAGAATATTGGTTTGAAAACATAATAGGAGAAAAAAAGATTCGTATTCCAAGATTAGACGAAGATCGACTTGTTTTAAATTATGATCAAAAGATCCCTGAATTCAATCAGCGCGATAATTGGAAATCTCTGAATGGCTTTTTCTCTTCCAACAAGAAATTAAAACTACAATTCCTAAAAGACGCTGAAAACCCGTATGTAAATCAGGTATTCTATATGCCCGTACTTGGATTTAATGTATACGACGGACTCACCCCGGGGATGCGGTTTACCAACAAAACGTTGCTGGAACGCCCATTTATTTTTGATTTTGCACCTTCTTATGCCTTGCTTGAAAATAGTATGGTAGGTTATGGGAAACTAAATTATCGCAACTACCACGGCACAAGTGGAATGTATGTCACGAATTACGCTAATAGGGGCTCGTCCTACCATTTTCAAACAAATTCCAGATACAGCACTTTAACACCGTCCATAGGATTTGGCTGGAGGAACGATGATCTGATCAGTAATAAGCGGCAAACATTGGTTTTCAGGCATGTGAATGTATTTAGAACCATCGATCCTGCATTGGGTGATCTGGAAACCGATCCTGATTATAGTGTTTTCAATGTCAGGTTCAACAGGTACAATAATCATATTATAAACTTCTCTTCCTGGTTCCTCGATGCCCAGCATTCCAGTGAGTTCACCAAACTCTCGTTTAATTGGGAGATCAGAAAATTATTCCAAAATAACAGGCAATTGAATCTGAGATTATTCTTTGGAAAGTTTTTCAGGAATAAGACGGGTTCTGATTTCTTCAGCTTTGCTCTGGACAGGCCGACAGACTATTTGTTCGATTATAATTACCTGGGGCGTTCAGAAGATTCCGGCTTGGTCAGTCAGCAGATCATTATTGCAGAAGGAGGGTTTAAATCAAAACTTCCGGATCCCTTTTCCAATGATTGGATGGCCACAACAAATGCCAGTATTAACTTATGGCGATGGATCGAAGTATACGGAGATCTAGGCCTGATAAACACACGAGAACAACCCACACGCTTCGTCTATGATTCAGGAATTAGGCTCAATTTGGTGACTGATTATTTTGAACTTTATTTCCCGGTATATTCCAATAACGGCTGGGAAATATCAGAACCCAACTATGAGGAAAAGATCCGGTTCATAGTTACCTTAAGTCCTAAAACTCTTATAGGTTTATTCAATAGGAAGTGGTTCTAATCATTGAATAAAAATTAATAAAACTTTTATTCATTGCGAATCTTTCAAAAAAACTATTCTTTTCTACAGTTTGATTAAACTATTATCATCTTTTTAAGATAATTCGTCATTGCATTATCGCCTCAGTTTTGATACATTTGCAACAAAGCCTACACCCAAATGAAAGCAGACTTAGACCCTAGTAAAGAGATCACCTTCCAGGATTTTAGGGAGCAGATCATGAGGGATTATTCAGTGGCCGTAAGAAGTCGCGAATGCAGTCTGCTTGGCCGAAGGGAAGTACTCACAGGGAAAGCAAAGTTTGGGATTTTCGGAGATGGAAAGGAATTACCCCAACTAGCCATGGCGCGTTCCTTCAGTGATGGAGATTTCCGAAGCGGGTATTACCGCGATCAGACTTTTATGATGGCACTTGGCCTCTTGACTCCTAAAGATTTCTTTCACGGTCTTTATGCGACTACAGACCTGGCCCTGGAACCCATGAGTGCGGGAAGACAGATGGGCGGGCATTTTGGCACCTATAGTCTTGATGAAAAAGGTAACTGGAAAGACCTTACTCAACAAAAAAACAGCAGTGCAGATGTTTCGCCAACAGCATCCCAGATGCCCAGGTTGTTAGGTCTGGCACAGGCCTCAAAAATATATCGCAATGTAAAAGAGATACCGCAATCCAAATTCTCTGATAATGGAAATGAAGTTGCCTGGGGTACAATCGGTAATGCAAGCACCAGTGAAGGTTCATTTTTTGAAACCATAAACGCAGCCGGTGTGCTGCAAGTACCTATGGTAATTAGTGTTTGGGACGATGCCTATGGCATATCCGTTCCTGCTAAATTTCAAACGACCAAAGAAGACATTTCTGAAATTCTGAGTGGGTTTCAACGTACCCCCGATTCTCTCGGTTATGAGATTATAAAAGTCCATGGTTGGGATTATACAGGTTTGATCCATGCTTATGAGAATGCAGCTGACATAGCACGTGTAGAACATGTACCTGTGCTGATCCACGTAATAGAGCTCACACAACCGCAAGGACACTCAACCTCTGGGTCACACGAAAGATACAAGAGTGAAGAGCGATTAAAGTGGGAAAAGGAACACGACTGCAATTTGAAGTTCAAAAATTGGATCCTCGAAAATAAGATTGCCACGGAGGAAGAATTGGAAGGACTCGCAAAAGATATTAAAAAAGAAGTAAGGCTTGCCAAGAGAGAAGCCTGGAGCGAGTTTTTGGAACCTCAGAATATTGCTAAGAAAGAACTTGTTTCCTTACTTGATTCAATAGCAGAAGAAAGTAGTAATCGGGTTCATCTCACCCGGATTAAAAACGACATCATCGCAATTGATGAAGCCTCTAAAAAGGATATCGCATCAAATGCGCGGAAAGCATTGAGATTTGTTTTGGGCGATACCAGTCCGTCCATAGTCGCTCTACGCGATTGGATCGACACCTATTTAGAAACTGAACAGCAGCATTATAGCGATCATCTATATAGTGAATTTGATGCTAACGCAACCTTGATCGAAGAAGTCCCCCCAATCTATACTGCTGAACCGGAATGGGTAGATGGCCGGGTCATCCTTAGAGATAACTTTGATCAGATGCTCGGGTCGCATTCCAAAGTGGTTATTTTTGGTGAAGACAGCGGGGCTATAGGCGATGTAAACCAAGGCCTGGAAGGCTTACAAAAGAAGTATGGAGCGTACAGGGTCTCTGACACAGGTATACGAGAAGCTACTATAATTGGGCAAGGTGTTGGATTGGCAATGCGCGGACTCCGCCCAATTGCAGAAATACAATACCTGGATTATCTGCTGTATGCCATACAAGTACTTGCGGATGATTTAGCCACCTTGCTATACAGGACGGTTGGTAAACAGAAAGCGCCATTAATAGTCAGGACACGGGGACATAGGCTTGAAGGTATATGGCATTCAGGCTCCCAAATGGGCGGATTGATACACTTGCTGAGAGGCATGTATATCCTGGTTCCAAGGAATATGACCAAGGCAGCCGGATTTTATAACACCTTGCTAAAGTCTGATGAACCTGCTCTGGTCATTGAATGCCTGAATGGCTATAGGTTAAAGGAGGCAATCCCTCAAAATTTACCTGAAATCTGTACGCCTATCGGTCTTGTAGAAACAGTTAAAGAAGGCACAGATATCACCTTGTTATCCTACGGTTCCACCTTGAGAATTGTGCAACAAGTAGCAGAAGATCTAATGGAAATAGGCATAAATGCTGAAGTGATCGATGCACAATCCCTCTTACCATTTGATCTTGGTCATGATACTGTCAAGAGCTTGAAGAAAACGAACAGATTACTGATAATTGACGAAGATGTACCGGGTGGTTGTTCAGCTTATTTACTGCAACATATCCAGGAAGTCCAGGGAGGATTTGAATATTTGGATTGTCCCCCTGAAACACTAACGGCCAAAGCACACAGGCCAGCATATGGCACAGATGGAGATTATTTCTCCAAGCCCAATGCAGAAGATATCTTTGAAAGAGTGTACCGGATCATGCATGAAAGTAATCCCACAGATTATCCCGAACTGCGATAATCCGAAACAATCTGTAGGTTCACCCTATTATTTGCTTAATTCTTTATTTCAGGCTCCATTTGAGGGATCGTAGGTTTCTTCGGTTTCCCATCTGCATCGATCTCAATAATGGCATCAAATCCTAATTCATCCAACTTGTCTACGATCTTCGCCCGATCGCCTACCATGAACCAATTCATCTCAGCGGGTTTCACAACTTGCTTGCTCACATTGATCACATCATCCAAAGAAAGATTTCTCACATTCTCATCATACTTCTGATAGTAATCATCGTCAAGGCCATATCGAACAATTGTTGATAAGGAATTATTAACCGCACTATTGGTTTCCCATTGGCCGGGTAATTTGAGGATTTGATTCGTTTTTACTTTCTCAAGTTCCGCGGAAGTTGCAGGCCTGGTACCGATAAATTCAGAAATCTCTTTTCTCACCTCTGTTACACTCTCCGCAGTTTTATCTGTTTGAACCGGAGCGTAGACAATAAAAGGTCTCTCCTCACGGGCGCCTAAAACAAAACCGCCGGCTCCATAAGACCAGTGCTTATCTTCACGAAGATTCATATTGATCCTGGATGTGAAGTCGCCCCCTAATATACTTACCATTTGTCCCAGTGCAATTTCAGAGAGATCCCCATATTTCTCAGTCAGATGTCCGGCAATGATCACTGATTGCTGAGATTCTGGCCTATCCATCAGATACAAGGTATTCCTGGAATCTGTTTTAGGTGCACTAAAGGTAATTGTGGGGACATCTCCTTTTTTCCATTTCCCCAGGGATTTTTCTAAAACAGACGTCAATTCATTTATGCTTAAATCACCTGTTACAACCAGTGTAGCATTGTTAGGTTTCATCCATGTATCATAGAAATTAACGACATCTTCGCGAGTCATCCCAGAAACAGTGTCCTCATAGCCAGTTCCTGTATACGGATTGCTATAAGGGTGCCCTTCCCCATACAGGTATTTGTTCATTACCCGCAAGGCCATGGTAATGGGTTGGGCTTTCTCATTCTTAATGTTATTGATCTGCTCTGCTTGCAAGCGCGTAAATTCCTGTTCAGGAAAAGCTGGATTTAGTACAACATCGCCGAACAATTCTAAACTAGCATTCAGACTCGGTTTCAAAGTGTTCAAATAAACACTGGATATATCCTGATTGGAAAAAGTAGAAATATTGGCTCCTAAAAGTTGTAGTTTTTCATTTATTTCCAGTGAAGTCAGGGAAGTAGTCCCTTCATCCAATAGATTCATAGCCAATGAAGCCGTGCCAGGCTTCGCAGTGTGATCTGTCTTATACCCCGCGTCTACCATTAAATTAATCACAATAGTAGGTACGCCGCTTCTTTGAGCAAGCACCACATTTAAGCCGTTGGACAAGGTTGCTCTTTGAAGATCAGGAAAAGAAGAACTCTTTGGAGTCCCAAGAGGCGGTAAGGTAGATCGGTCAACCGTTGTTGGCGACACCTCATATTCCGGAAAGGGGTTACAAATCAATGTATGTTTGCCTTTGGTCAACCATTTCTTAGCTGTTTTCTGAATATCGGCTATACTTGCTTCTTCTACATACTTTAGAACTGTTTTATAATAGCCCGCATCTTCAAAATAGGTCTCATTAGAAGCAAGGATATCTGATACCCCGCCAAATCCTCCAATACGTTCCAGGCCTTTAATAAAGCTGGCGAAATAGGCAGATTTAACCCTATTTAGCTCTGCTTCGGTCGGACCATTCATGGCGAGTTCTTCAATAATATCCGAAAGTTGTTTTTTCACTGCCCCAACATCTTCACCCGGCTTTACATTGGCCCAAGTGATAAAATTGCTGCTGATCTCGCTACTTGCCTGAAAGGACACGACAGAACTAGCAACCTGGTCTTCATATACCAACTTCTTGTATAATCTTGAATTTTTTCCACTGGTTAGTATTGCCGAGATCAAATCAAAATGAATGTCTTCCTTGTCCCCAAAACGTGGAGTGTTCCAGGCAAATAATACCCGGCTTTCAGGTACGCGATCCTGGTATACCTGATAGGTATCCCCATTGTGAACAGGCACATTAACTTCTTGTCTTTCAATCGTCGGCCCGCTTGGGATATCCCCAAAGTAATTCAATACTTTTTGATATACTTCCTGTGGTTCAATATCCCCGGCAACGGCCACCACGGCATTAGCTGCTCCATAATAGCTTTTAAACCATTCTTGTACATCCTCAAGGCTAGCTGCATTCAAATCGGCCATTTCACCTATAACCGTCCAACTATAAGGATGGCCTTTCGGGTACATCGCCTTGGTTAAATAATCCCACTGCTTCCCATAGGGTTGATTTTCTCCTTGTCTCTTTTCATTTTGTACCACGCCGCGTTGTTCATCTAACTTGGCCTGGTCGATAGCACCGAGCAAGTGCCCCATTCTATCCGATTCAAGGAACAATACCTGATCAAGGGCAGCAACCGGTACATTTTGGAAATAATTCGTTCGATCCGTATTAGTAGTTCCATTCAGATCCGTACCGCCAATTCGCTCTAATGCCTGGAAATAATCATCATTGAAATTCTCACTTCCATTAAACATCAAATGCTCAAATAAATGAGCAAATCCGCTTTTGCCGGGTTTTTCATTCTTCGATCCAACATGATACCACACATTTACGGCTACGATCGGCGCTTTGTGATCTTCATGGACTAATAAAGTAAGTCCGTTCGGAAGGACAAATTTTTCATAAGGAATATTTATGTCGCTGGCCTTGAATTCAAAGCTCTGGCTAACACCAGTGTAAGCAACCAACAACACAACTATAATTGCAATTAATCTTTTCATGACTGTAGTTATTTTGATTCTAGAAAATATCGAATAAATATAGGGCATATTGACCTGTATCACAATTCATTTATCATTTCATATTTTGCAGTACTGTTTTGACTTAGAGAAGTCGTAAAAATGCGTAATGGGCGATAACAAACAAGAGCATAAAATACTAAAAGAAGCCTATCAATTAGAGGTTCATAAGCTTGAACGATTGATGGGGTATGAAATAGCAACCTACAAGGTTATCAGTGCCACCGGCAACTTCATTCTCAAAAAGTTTCCCCGTGAAAAAAAGCACTATGCCAAAGTAGCGCATGAGAATCTTGTACTCCAGGCATTAAAGGGTAAAGTAAGTTGTCAGATCCCTGAAGTCTGCCAAACCCATGCTGGTGAGTACATTTCTGAATCTGAAAACGATATTTATAGGCTACAAACATTTCTGGAAGGCAACTTTCTAGCTGAACTAAATCCTTCTGAAAGTATATTATCTAATCTCGGACACGTATTAGCAGAGGTAGACCTGGCCCTGGAAAAATCCGGATTGCCCGCCCCTCCATCCTACGCCAGGGAATGGGATGTAAGACACGCCCTTGAAAACATCTCTTTAATGAATGAAGTAAGCGATATTCCGATGCGCAGACTTATTTCCTATTTCTTATTACAGTTCAAAGAGATGGTCATGCCGAATTATTATCAATTTCCTACTCAACTCATTCATGGAGATGCCAATGACTGGAATGTTCTCACAACTGATAAGCGAATAAGCGGACTTATTGACTTTGGTGATATGTGCTATAGCTGGCGAATTAACGAACTGGCCATTGCTCTCGCCTACGCTGTGATCGGGGCGGAAGATATTTTGGAAGCCGCAACTCATATGATCTCGGCTTATTCTAAGCAAATACCGCAAAAGGAAATTGAGATCGACAATCTCTATTACCTGATCGCAGCCAGGCTATGTACCACCTTGTGTCATGCGGCCAAATCACAGCGAGCTGATCCCGAGAACGAATACCTCGTCATATCTCAAAAACCCGCACAGGACTTGCTGAAAAAATGGATCCGTATTAATCCACTCAAAGCACAAAAGGTGTTCAGAAAAGCATCAGGCCTACCACTAAGTCAACAACCTGAAACTGCCTTGCTCGAACAAGAAAGAAATACCTTTTTCAGCCAGACCTTATCTCTGTCTTATGAACAGCCCATACCCATGTACAAGTCGGCCTTACAATTTATGTATGATTATGAAGGCAACACTTTCCTGGATGCATATAATAACATCATGCTTGTAGGACATAGCCATCCGGATCTGGTAAAGGCAGGACAGAGTGCTATGGCACGACTCAATACAAATACGCGCTATTTATATCCGGAATTGACGAATTATGCAGACAAGCTTCTTCAAAAATTTCCAAAAGCCCTTAATAAAGTTTTCTTTGTTAATTCAGGCAGTGCGGCAACAGACCTCGCTTTGCGACTCGCACGTTCGTATACGGAAAGGAAGAAGATCATGGTGCTGAAAGAAGGATACCACGGCAATACACAAGCCGCGATTGAGATCAGCCATTATAAATACAGCAAAGCTGGTTCTATAGGTAAGCCCGATCATGTAGTTGAATCAATATTGCCGAATGCATTTGGTTTAAAACCCGAAATGCGAGAGACTGCAGCTTCCTATTATGCAACCCTGGCTAAGGAGCTCATAGCGGAGCATGAAGGCACACTAGGTGCATTTATAGCAGAACCCATTGTAGGTTGTGGAGGCCAGGTGCCGCTTCCTATTGGATATTTAAATGAAGTATATCAGGCTATCCGAAAACAGGGAGGATTATGTATTTCAGATGAGGTGCAAGTCGGTTTTGGTCGTTTGGGCAGTTGTTTCTGGGGATTCGAATTGCAGGGTGTAATTCCTGATATTGTGATCCTGGGTAAACCCATGGGAAATGGCCATCCCATAGGAGCCGTAGTAACCACTGCTGAGATCGCTAAGAAATTTGCCGATGGTCCCGAGTTCTTCACATCCTTTGGGGGAAATCCTGTAAGTTGCCTGATAGGAGAAGAAGTTTTAAATGTCATCCAGAGGGATTCACTCCAGCAACACGCCAAACAGGTTGGAGACTACTTCAAAGAAGAACTCAAAACACTGCAAAAATCTTATCATTCAATTGGCGATATCCGAGGGGAAGGGCTCTTTTTGGGCATAGAATTGGTCGACCACAACAATTTACCTGATGGCAATTTGGCCAAACATGTAAAAAATTTTCTACGGAATAATGGGGTCCTATCGAGCACTGATGGCCCTCATGATCAAGTAATTAAGATAAAACCACCTCTGTGTTTTAACATGGAAAACGTCGATGAGTTTATACGTATTTTCCAGGAAAGTTTAGCCGCGCGCGAACATAATTAAACAAAAATTGATACTTTTATTTAGTAACCAATTCTAAATTTAAATGGCTAATACATTAAAAAAGGACATCGGCTTAGCTCTTTTGCGTATTGTACCCTCAGCCCTATTACTCACTCATGGCATTCCTAAATTTCAAAAGCTAATTGGAGGCGATTTTGAATTCGGAGATCCTATAGGAATTGGGGCAACGCCTACCTTATTTTTGGCAGTGCTCGGGGAATTTCTTTGCCCCATTCTTTTAATTCTCGGGTTCAAGACCAAATGGGCTGCGATTCCACCAGCTCTTGTCATGGCTGTTGCTGCCTTTGTTGTTCATTCTGCAGATCCCTTTGGCGTAAAAGAGAAGGCACTCCTTTTCTTAGGGTTTTTTATAGTGATCTTTCTATTAGGGCCTGGGAAATATAGTTTAGATAAGGACTAGATCAGACAATTTTTGCTAGCATCTCTTTAAGCAGATCCGGATGTGACATCTGTGATGCCCCTACTCCTTTTCCTTTAAGGTCTAACTCTCTTAATGCAGTCACGATTTCCGTCGAGCGACGCATAGAATAATTCCGTGCTGCCGTTTGGTATTCATTGACAAAATACGGGTTAATGCGCAGCGCACTGGCAACGGTTTTTGGATTGTGATCATGCAACCCGTGATATTGTAATAATTGAGAAAAAAAATTATGAAGTAATGAAAGGGTGACAACGAATGGATTTTCTCTAGGATTTTGGGCAAAATATGTTACGATCCTGGCGGCTTTTAAAATATCCCGTTCTCCGATCGCTTTTTTTAATTCAAAATTGTTGAAGTCCTTGCTGATACCGATATGATGTTCGATAGCTTCCGGACTTATTTCAGATCCCTCATCCAAAACAAGCATTAATTTTTCTAATTCATTATTAATACGACTGAGGTCCGTACCCAGAAATTCTACTAACAACATACTGGCCTTGTGGGTGATCGTATACCCTTTACCTTTTAAGAGTCCCCGTATCCAATCCGATACCTGATTTTCGTATAATTTCTTGCTCTCAAAGAGAAAGCCGTTGTTTGACAGAAGCGTTTTATATAATTTCTTACGCTTATCGAGTTTTTTGTATTTGTAGCAAAAGACTAATAAGGTCGATTCCTGCGGTTGTTCTGCATAGGCTGCTAGTTGTTCAATGGTCCGGGATAAGTGTTGTGCCTCCCTCACAATTACCACTTGCTTTTCGGCCATCATCGGATAGCGCTTCGCATTAGAGATAACTTCGTCCAAACTGGTATCTTTCCCATATAGGATCATTTGGTTAAAACCCCGCTCCTCTTCACTCAATACGTTCTCTCCTATATAAGACG
>JAHHLF010000015.1 GCA_018679315.1 Bacteroidia bacterium
GGAGTCGGTCGAATTCCGGTATTTTAGTTTTAAAATGTGCAATGAATTTTTTGACTCTCGGAACAAAGTTCGGATGGATATCAAACATTAATCCGCCCGGAACATTATAATTCATGGTCAGCCTTGCCCCACAAGTCTCTTCCATTATATCATTGATCATCTCCCGATCCCTGAAACCGTAGAAATAGGTAGTAAGTGCACCTACATCCATCCCCATTACACCCCACCACAGACAGTGAGAGGAGATCCTGGTAAGCTCTCCAATTATGGTTCTGATGACTTTAACCCGGTCCGGCACCTCCAGTTCTAAGGCATTTTCCACTGCAAGACAAACAGCCTCATTATTAATATTAGCGGAGAGATAATCCATTCGATCTGTCAGATGAACGATCTGCTGATAGCTGTCGCGTTCACACATTTTTTCGATGGACCTGTGAATGTATCCCAGGTCCGGATCCACCTTCTTAATTATCTCCCCATCAATCGTTAGAACTAGTCGCAATACCCCATGAGTAGCCGGGTGTTGGGGCCCCATATTAATGAAGTATTCCTCTGATTTGAAGTTAGATTGAACGGTGGTGGTTTCCATATGGCCTTATTTGAGGATCATATTTATTTCATCTTCATAGTCTTTTCGCAACGGATACCCTTCCCATTCATCTGTCAGAAAGAGGCGCTTCATATTGGGATGATCTGTAAACGTGATCCCGAAAAAGTCGAACACCTCGCGCTCGTGGAATTCCGCTGTTTTCCAAATAGAACTAACGGTGGCCAAGACAGGGTTTTCCCTTTCAGGAGTGCTTACTTTTACGACCAATTGGTGCCTGTGCTGAGTTGATTCTAAATGGTAGACTACCCCTAAATCCTCTCCCCAATCTACCCCTGTGAGGCAGAATAAGTAATCAAAACGGGTTTTGTCATCTGACTTAAGCTTTGACATCAGCTCGATCAGATTTTCCGGGGAAATACTCACATTCAGGAATTGTGATTCCTCCTCTGTGAATGTCAGGGCTGAGGCTTCAGGATCCGGAGACCAGCTTTCTATTTTTCGTTGTAATTCTTCGTTAGTCATTGAAGTATTTTTATAAACCTTCATCGAATCCTTCGATAGGATTCTTTTTGGCCTTCATGCTTTCCGTTCTGATCTTATTTTGGAGCATCAACATACCCTCCAATAATGCTTCCGGACGCGGCGGACATCCTGGCACATAGACATCTACAGGGATCACGTGATCTGCTCCTTTCACCACGGAATACGTATTGTAGAAAAAAGGTCCTCCAGATATAGCACAAGCCCCCATAGCAATTACATACCTGGGTTCTGCCATTTGTTCGTAAAGGCGTCGTAAGACCGGAGCCATTTTATTTACTATGGTACCGGCGATAATGATCAGATCGGCTTGTCTGGGTGAAGGTCGGGCTACTTCAAATCCGAAGCGTGAATAATCGTGACGCGATGCCCCGGTTTGCATCATTTCTATGGCACAGCAACTTGTACCGAAGTAGAGTGACCAAAGTGAATTAGACCGGCCCCAGTTGATAATTTTGTCTAATGAGGTAACAATTACATTAGCGCCATTTCCAGCAGGAATAACCTTGCCGGGAAAATCTTCGGGGATCTTCATGTTATTTTCTATTCCCATTGTAATGCTCCTTTTTTATAGGCATATAATAATCCCAATCCCAAAATAAACAGGAAGATGAGTATCTCGATAAAGGCTACGAAGCCGATTTGTTCGAATACAACAGCCCAAGGGACAAGGAATGCCACTTCTACATCAAAAATCAAAAACAATATAGCAAACAAGTAATAGCCAACTTTAAACTGAACCCAGGTTGGGCCTATTGTTGGAATACCACTTTCATAGGGTTCTCGTTTCGTGGGACTGTCTGATTTATGGGACACCAGATTGGAAAGGAAATTGGCCCCCGCCACCATGACGACACCTGCGAGAAAAAAAACAATAATTGCCTCAGAACCCATATGTGATCTATTAGATTAACTCACTTCATAAGTTTCACCAGAAAAGAATAAGTCATCCGTTTTGGTAAAACTTGAATTCGCTTTTACTTCTTCCACCAATGCGCTTACACGTTCTTCGAATGTGACGTCGGGGAAGCCCCTGATGATCCCCGTAACTAATGGATACTCCGATCTTACAAGCATCTGATGTAAGGTTGGATCCTGAGATTCGGCATCATGCACCAGAAGATCCGCTTCAGTGATACCATTTTCTCCCAGGGTCACTACTTCCAATTTAAGGCCATTCAGGACTACTCCTTTATTCCTTTCCTTGCCGAAGATCATGGGCTTACCGTGTTCAACAAAAAGTTGTTTGTCTTCACGAACAGCCTTATCTGTATACTTGGAAAAGCAGCCATCATTGAATATCGGGCAATTTTGAAGCACTTCGATCAAAGAAGTGCCCTTGAATTTTTCCGCCTCTATAAACACCTGGCTCATTTCCTTAGGGGTATTACCACCTACCCTGGCAAAGAATCGAGCCTGGGCTCCTAATGCCAATTCCCCGGGATGAAATGGCGGTTGGGTATTCCCAAATGGCGAAGATTTTGTTTTTTGTCCGACTAAGGAAGTCGGGGAAAACTGCCCTTTTGTAAGGCCGTAGATCTCATTGTTGAACAAAATGACATTCAGGTCGAGATTTCTTCTCAAAACATGAATAAAATGGTTTCCACCAATGGCCATGGAATCGCCATCGCCCGTGATCACCCAAACGCTGAGTTCAGGGTTCGCCAGTTTTACGCCTGAAGCAATAGCAGGAGCGCGACCGTGAATACTGTGCATGCCATACGTATCCATGTAGTAGGGAAATCGGGAAGAACAACCGATCCCTGAGATAAATACCACATCTTCTTTCTTCACGCCAATTTCCGGCAGTGCTTTTTGAACAGCACGCAAGATCACATAATCATCACATCCCGGGCACCAGCGCACTTCCTGATCACTTGCAAAATCTTTATACGTATACTTCTTATTCGTCGTTGTTGTTTCCATCTTAGCCTATTACATCATTAATTTTTTCCACCAGCTCATTGGTTCCAAAGGGAAGCCCCTCAATTTTATTGAACTGTTCGATACGGGTTTGCGGGAATTGCATTTTCAATATGGATGCGAATTGCCCGGTATTCAGTTCACAAACCAATAGCTTTTTAAATTTTCCAAATACATCTGCCGTGTTCTTTGGGAGTGGATTGATATAGTTAAAATGTGCCAATCCAATGTTGTCTACTCCTGACTGCTTCAGATCTTTCATGGCTGCATATAAGTTGCCATACGTACCACCCCAACCCACTACCAGTAATTCGCCTTCATGTGCAAACTCGGGCTTTAGATCCGGGATGTAGTTTTGTACTCTCTTGATCTTTTCGGCCCGTATATCGGTCATGGTTTGATGATTGTCAGGGTCATAAGACACCTGTCCGCTGAGTTTGTCTTTTTCCAGACCCCCAACTCGGTGTTCTAAGCCTGGCGTTCCTGGTATGGCCCAACTTCTTGCCAGGGTATCTTTATCTCTGTCATAGGGTTGCCATTCGGGACTTCCTTCTTTTATTATTAAGGGTTTAATTTCTGGCATTTCATCTACTGACTGGATCTTCCATGGTGCAGACCCATTGGCAATATAACCATCGGTCAGAAGTATAACAGGCGTCATATGCTCCAGGGTCAGTTTGGCTGCCTCATAGGCATAGTTGAAGCAGTTAGCCGGCGTGCTGGCTGCAATTAAAATGACCGGACTCTCCCCATTCCTGCCAAACATAGCCTGAAGGAGGTCTGATTGCTCTGTCTTTGTAGGAAGACCTGTTGAAGGTCCGCCTCGCTGAACATCAACCACGACTAATGGCAATTCGAGCATCAACGCCAAGCCCAATGCCTCACCTTTTAAGGCAAGTCCGGGGCCCGAAGTGGTCGTAATGGCCAGATCTCCGGCAAAAGAGGCACCAATAGCAGAAGAAATACCGGCTATCTCATCTTCAGCCTGCAGCGCTTTTACTCCAAAATGTTTGTGTTTTACCAATTCATGCAGGATATCAGAAGCCGGGGTAATAGGATAGGAACCGAGAAACAACTCTAATCCTGACTTTTCGGCAGCTGCAAGGAAACCCCATGCAGTGGCCGTATTCCCCATAATAATTCGGTACGTACCCGCTGGCATCTTAGCCGGGGCTACGGTATAGTCATTTGGAATTAATTCCAGGGTCTCTGCATAAAAATACCCGGCATTAAGCACTTTTGTATTGGACTCAATGAGTTCAGGTTTGGTTTTGAATTTTTTATTAAAGAATTCAATGGTATGTTCCTTAGAGCGGTTATACATCCAGTAAACCATTCCTAAAGCGAACATGTTTTTACTACGGATGATACTTTTGTTGTCCAAACCCTGAACATCTTTTAAAGCCTCTTTCGTAAGTGATGTCATGCTTACTTCCACTACCTGATAATTTTCCAGGCTCCCATCTTCAAGCGGGTTGCTTTCGTATTTCGCCTTCTCCAGGTTCTTTTTTGTAAAAGCATCGGAATCCACAATGATCATGTGCCCGGGCTTGACCGCTTTTATATTGGTTTTTAACCCGGCGGGATTCATAGCCACCAGGAGATCAAGGTTATCGCCCGGTGTACTTATTTCAACACTACCGATATGTACCTGGAAACCTGAAACCCCATATAAGCTACCCTGGGGCGCGCGGATTTCAGCCGGATAATTTGGGAAGGTGGCTACATCATTCCCAAACATGGCAGATGTGTCGGAGAATTGAGTGCCCGTTAGCTGCATCCCATCACCAGAATCTCCGGCAAATCTTACAACTACCTGTTCCAGTATTTGTTTCTTTTGTTCTTCCTTAGCTTCTATCATCTCCAATAGGTTTTACTATAAATTTACTTAATCTAATTTTAAATTAGTAGACACCTCAATTTGCCCTGATTTTCTTTAACAAATAAGAGTCAAATTTAATTTCAATAACAATTGCGAATTATGACATTTATCATTAGTTTGAGGGTATATTGACAGTAATTTCACGGTCAATGTCGATTAAAACTTAGCATTATGGCCATAATTATCACAGATGAATGTATTAATTGCGATGCATGTCTTGCAGAATGCCCGAACCATGCCATTTATGAACCGGACCAGGAATGGTCTTATGCTGAAGAAACAGCACTTTCCGGAATGGTCTCTACACCTAAAGGATCAGAGGTTGATGCAGACGTAGAAAACGAGCCTATATCTGACGAATTCTACTACATAGTACCCGAGAAGTGTACTGAATGTAAAGGCTTTCATGAAGAACCACAATGTGCTGCTGTTTGCCCGGTCGATTGCTGTGTGCCGGATGAAGAGCATGTAGAATCGGAAGAAACACTCCTGGCCAAGAAGACTTGGCTTCATGGCGAATAAAAGCTGAATTACAGGGATTTCCTGAAAGCAGATAACCATATCTACAGATTTTTTTCAATTCTGTGGATATGGTTATTTTTTTGAAA
>JAHHLF010000159.1 GCA_018679315.1 Bacteroidia bacterium
TCCTAGTCATTTCGAACCGAGTGAAACGAGTGTGAGAAATCCCATGAACCCTGTGCAAACCGCTATATCTTTTTGTAGATCTCCCTTAGCGTTTCTGCGCACACTTTTTCCTGCCAGTTTTTTCCTAATGCATTCTCCCATAAAGGTGTCATACTCAGTGCAACACGGATCATGGTATCCATTTCTGATTCCGTAATATTTGCGCAAATACCCGTTGGTAAGTGTATTCCCTGCTTGTCCATCATGGCGTGAAAAAGGGCAACACCCTCAGGATAATATTCATCCAAATGATTAAATACCAGGCAATTAGCCAAGCCGTGGCGTACACCTTTTACAAAAGACAAGCCATAGCTAACCGCATGAGCAACCCCTACCTGTGAGAAGGCAATGCTCATGCCCCCGTGCCAGGAGGCCATCATTAATTGCTCTTGCTTTTCTGCATCAGATCCTTCTTCCAAAAAGACTTTTTTACAAAGCTCATAGGCCTTTTCGCCATAGCTTTTACTGAATTCATTTAGATAGGTGCCTTCCAAAGATTCCACACAGTGAATGAAGCAATCCATGCCCGTATAGAACCATTGGTCATGGGCTACCCCATCGGTAAGGTCGGGATCCAGGATCACCTGGTCAAACGGGGTATGGTCTGAATTGATCCCTAATTTTTTTTCCGGCCCCATCAGCACTGCAGTGCGCGATACTTCTGCGCCTGTACCGCTGATCGTAGGAATGCCGAGGTGATATACCCCTTCCCTGCTTATCAGGTCCCAGCCCTGATAATCTGCTGAAGTACCTTTATTGGTAAGCATGACAGCAAGTGCTTTTGCAAGATCCATCAACGTGCCGCCTCCAATACCGACGATCCCCGAGGGCAATTCTTCATATTCTTGCTTGATCAAGGAGACCAGCGCATCTACCTGGGACGTTTTGGGTTCTTCATCTGCCGATATAAATATGATCCGGTCATTGAATAGCAAGGGTAAACGGGAAGCCAGTGTCTTTCCTTCAAACACATCATCCACTAAAAAGATAACGGGGGCTTCTGAATTCTTTCGTTGCGGCAATAAGATATCCCCAAGCTGACTAAAGCTCCCACGGCCATAAACGACATGCTTAACCAGTGGAAAATTACCATGAGTGGTAATCTTTGCCTTGGCAGGGGAACCGGATGTACTTTGTTTTGTTTCCATTTAGGTGAGGTATGGTAATATTTCAGGGAGTGAATTTAGTGTTAAATGACTGTTATCGTGCTCATCATCTGATACGACTTCGTGCACCCAGGTAGTATGAAAAGGGACGTGAACGGCCTGGGCGCCTATGTTTAAGATAGGTAAAATATCCGACTTCAATGAATTACCGATCATCAAAAAATTCTCTACAGGGATCTCAAGATGTTCCAATAAATTCAAATAATTCTGTTCTTTTTTATCACTTAGAACTTCTACATGATGGAAGTACCTGCTCAATGCGGATTTCTCTAATTTTCGTTCCTGATCCAGCAGATCGCCTTTTGTGAGGACAATAAGCCTGTACTTATTTTCCAGGGATTTTAAAACCTCTACTACACCCGGAAGTAACTCAACCGGCTTGGCGATCATATCTTTACCGATCTGTAAGATCTCCTCGATCGTTTTCTGTGAGATCTGATGATTTGACAGGTCCAGCGCAGATTCGATCATAGACAATACAAAACTCTTGATACCATAGCCGTAGTGCTCCAGGTTATTGATCTCTATTTTAAAAAGCTCCTGGTCTACCTTATTCTTTGTCTCATAGTGTTCTAACAAGTCGGCAAATTTTTCTTCGGCTTCACGGAAGTACGTCTCATTCACCCAGAGCGTATCATCTGCGTCGAAACCAACTACATCTATATGGCTGAAATCTACGTCCATGCGGCTTTTGCTCTTTCGAGGTCTTCCGGCGTATCTATTTCAATACCCGTTACCTCTGATTCAACCATTTTTATTTTCTTACCGTGTTCCAGGAATCGCAATGCCTCCACCTTTTCGGCGGCCTCCAGCGGACCGATCGGTAATGTTGTAAAGTCTTTTAACGCCCTTTTCCGGAAGGCATAGATGCCCTTGTGCTTAAAGACTGCCACTTCCCCATCGGATCGGTTATGCGGAATTGGGGAACGTGAAAAATACATCGCAAAATCTTCTTGGTCTACAATGACTTTTACAGTATTCGGATTATCGATCTCTTCTTTATTTGTAATCCTCGTCATGATGGAAGCGAGGTCGATCACTGCATCCGGATCTTGTTTGAATACATCTATAACACGTGCCAGGCTTTCCCGTTCTGTAAAGGGTTCATCGCCCTGAACATTCACAACGATATCAACCTCCATATCGGCAACGGCTTCAGCGATCCGATCGCTGCCGCAATCGTGCTGCTCTTTGCTCATGATCGCTTTTCCGCCTGCACTCTTAATCGTATCCATGATCACTTCACTATCTGTAGCTACAAAAACCTCATCGAACAAGCCGGTATTGACGGTAGCTTCATAGGTACGCACAATGACCGGTTTGCCTGCCAGGTCTTGCATTAACTTGGCGGGAAATCTGGTTGCGGCATAGCGCGCCGGAATGACAGCGATTATTTTCATAGGTACACTTATCCGCTGGCGTTGCGCCTGGGGCGTAATTTGCGGTATATACTAAATATGATAGCCAGGATGATAACAACTAAAACGGCTGCAATGATGGGTGCAAAGATGGAGGCGACACTTACGACCGTGGCCGTGCCGGTTTCTATGGTAGCAACTACGGGATTTGCCACGCCTCCTGTTGTAGCCGTGGATGCCAGCCTGCTTGTGGCAGAAGCACCTTTAATAGCCGTCGCCGTTCCTCCTCCGGCAATGATGGCTAGAGACCAGGTAACTACCGGGTCCAGATCGGCCACTGTGGAAACCATTACCGCAGTACCTGCAATAGCAGCCAAGGGCACAGCTAAACTGTCTAACAGATTATCTACCCAGGGTATAAAATAGGCGAAGATCTCAATGATGGTAGCCGCACCCAGGGTTATGAGGGCAGCCAGGCTTCCTATCCATTGCCAATTATCATTTAATTCCCATACGTCAAAATAAGCAGCCAGGCTTAGGGCAAATAGTGGGAGGAAGACCCGAAACCCCACTGAGGCAGCCAGTCCTACGCCTAAAAAAATACTGATTATAGTCTCTGATGTCATAGCGTTAGTATCCTTACGAAAATAGCCTATTCTCAGTTGACAAAAAAATCGTCTTTAAACCCTATCAGGTATAATTTTTTTCGCGCCCGTGTTACAGCAGTATACAACCAACGGAAATACTCCCTGCTGAGTCCGTTTGGGAGATAAGGCTGTTCCACAAATACCGTATCCCACTGACCTCCCTGAGATTTATGACAAGTGATGGCATAGGCAAATTTGACCTGTAATGCATTGAAGTATGGGTTGTTTTTTACGGACAGGAATTTCTTGTATTTAGAAGTCTCATGTTCATAATCCTTGAGCACTTCCTGGTACAACCTATTGCCGTCTTCATAACTTAAAGAAGGGCTATTAGCCTTGATCGTATCCAGTAACAAGACCGTCTCAAACGGACGCTGATTCGGATAATCGACCATTTGCACTTTCACTTTGGCAAAACGGAATCCATAAAGGCTTTTGATCTCAAAGATCTCCAGGATCTCAATGATATCCCCATTGGCAATAAACCCTGCTTGTGAATTAGGTTTAAGCCAGAAGTAGTTATTCTTTACCACCATCATATAATCCCCGGCAGCAAGTTCCTGTTCTAAAAATAGGATCTTACTCCGGATCTGCTCATTGTATTGGTTGGCGCGCTTATTTGATCGTACAATAAAAACCGTCTCCTCTTTACCTAATTTCGTATACGCATCATCAATGGCATCCTGAATAGAATACCCATCGATAAGTCTTACGATATCTGTATAGGGTTCTACATCGAACTTGAGCCTGTCAAATACGCCTTGTTGTAGCTGATGCCTGATATAGGTAGCATTTTCAAGGATACCGGAATCGGATTCCTGTCGTACAACTTCGTCCAGCTCCAGGCTTATCACCTCAGCATCGAAACGCTGTTCCAGGGTGGCTTTTTGCAAGGCAGGACTCAGCTCCAGATGCACCGGCGGCAATTGAGCCGTGTCTCCGATCAGCATAAGCTGGCAGCGATGTCCTTTTTGGACATAGGTATACAAGTCTTCCAGTAGCGAACCCTGTTCATATAATTTACTATCCGATACCTGATCAGGGATCATGGAGGCCTCATCTACTATAAATATGGTGTCTTTGTGCTTATTTGGCCCGAGGACAAAAGTTACCCCACCCCCTTTATTTTTTCGCGGTACATAGATCTTTTTATGAATGGTATAAGCCTGTGTACCGGAGTAATTAGACATGACTTTGGCAGCCCTTCCGGTGGGCGCCATAAGAACAGCTGCTTTCTTTGTTTGCCACAACTGGGTAACCAAGGTACCGATCAAAGTCGTTTTCCCTGTTCCTGCATAGCCTTTTA
>JAHHLF010000095.1 GCA_018679315.1 Bacteroidia bacterium
GCGGGGTACCCGTGCCCCACAAAGTGACGGTTTCCTTTCCGCCTTCTTTGGCCTCATGAAACTTCCGGATCATGGCCGGTAGAACATGGGAAGTCTTCAGGTCAAAATTATCGTTGGGGCCATAGAGGTTGGTGGGCATCAGGCTTACATAATCCCGTCCGTACTCGTCGCGCAAAGCTTCAATAAGTTTGATCCCCGTAATCTTGGCCAGGGCGTAACCTTCATTGGTAGGCTCCAGCGGCCCGGTTAGTAAATATTCTTCCTTCAATGGCTGAGGAGCCATTTTGGGATAGATACAGGAACTCCCCAGGAAAATAAATTTTTCTACATTGTTCGTATGGGCAGCGTGAATCAAATTGTTCTGTATTTGCATATTTTCCATCAAAAAACCGTACTGGTCTTGCTGGTTGGCCAGGATCCCCCCTACTCTTGCCGCAGCATCGATCACGACCTGAGGTCTTTCTTCCTTTATGAACCGGGCTACGGCCTTCTGGTCCCTTAAATCCAACTCTGTACGGGTGCGTCCCATTAAATGACTGTAGCCCTCCTTTTCCAGGCAGCGCCAAACCGCAGAACCCACCAGGCCCTTATGGCCAGCAATAAATATCTTCACAGTTCTCTTCATGGCCTATTCGTAATAGTTCATCGTCTCAAATCCATTGTGGTCTAAATGGCGTTCCTTCTCCATCAATTTAAGATCAGATACCACCATTTCCTTAACCAAGGCTTCCAGGTCATATGTGGGCTCCCAACCCAATTTGGTCTTGGCCTTTGTAGGGTCCCCAATTAAAAGGTCTACCTCGGAAGGCCGATAATAACGGGGATCTATATTTAAAACTTCTGTGCCAATGGGTAATTGAAAATCCGCATTGTTACAGGCATCCACAAAAGCGCGCTCTTCGCGCCCATGCCCCGAAAACTTCAATTGTATTCCTACCTCGTTAAAGGCCATAGTCACCAGCTCGCGCACTTTGGTACCCTTCCCTGTGGCAATTACCCAATCTTCGGGCTCTTCCGCCTGTAAAATCATCCACATCATGCGAACATAATCCCTGGCATGACCCCAGTCGCGCACCGCATCCAGGTTGCCCAGGTACAGCTTGTCCTGTAAGCCCATGGCAATCCGTGCTACCGCACGAGTAATCTTACGCGTTACAAAAGTTTCGCCTCGTAAGGGGGATTCATGGTTAAAAAGGATCCCGTTACAAGCGAACATACCATAAGCTTCGCGATAGTTTACAGTGATCCAGTAGGCATAAAGTTTAGCCACCCCATAGGGACTTCGCGGGTGAAATGGGGTGGTTTCGGTTTGCGGCACTTCCTTAACCTTTCCATACAGTTCTGAAGTGGCCGCCTGATAGATCTTTACTTTCTTTTCCATCCCCAATAACCGTACGGCATCCAATACGCGAAGCGCCCCAATTCCATCGGCATTAGCCGTGTATTCGGGTATTTCGAAAGAAACACCGACATGACTCATTGCAGCCAGATTGTATATCTCATCGGGTTGGATCTCCTGGATCAGCCGTATTAAATTCGTGCCATCGGTCATATCCCCATAGTGCAATATAAAATTGCGTTCCGCTTCATGGGGATCCTGGTAAAGATGATCTACCCGATCCGTATTAAATTGCGATGCCCTCCTTTTGAGGCCGTGTACGATATATCCTTTTTCTAGCAAGAATTCACTGAGGTAGGCCCCATCCTGTCCGGTGACACCGGTGATCAATGCGACCTTCTTACTCCTGTGGTCAGAGCGGGAACTATCCTTTTGGGCCTGATTAAGAACACCTTCGTATTTTTCCGATCTGATATCTAATTTATTTTTACCCATTAGTCTAATTAGTTGACTTGTATTTTTTGAAAGCGTCCATGGCTTTTTCAAGAATTTTAGCCCTTTCTGCTGAGCTTGTTATTGCTGTTTTTTCGTGCATCCCTTCTGTTGGAACGTCTACTTTTTCTAGAAAACTTATTGGCGTGGGCTCCTCTTTGATCCTGGATCCTATTTCGTCGACTACAACTTCTTCTGCAATAACGGGCATATCCACCGGCATTTTTACAGGGGTCGAGCCCATAGTATACGCTATAGCAAAAGGCAGGAAATAGTAGATAGGGGCCAACCCCAGAACCATAATCAGTTGTACCTGTATATTCAGCTCATTCAGGATCAAAACGGTGGCAATGAGCATGAGGTTCATCAGAGCAATGATGAATGTTGCCTGGAAATGTTTCAATCCGAGACCTAAAAGACGGTGGTGAATATGATTCCTGTCCGCCTTGAACAAGCTTTTCTTGTTCCAAATGCGAATGACACTAACTCTCATGGTATCCAACAAGGGAAAGGAGAGTACAGCAAGTACCAGCGCCGGACCGCTGGATACAGCAAAATTTCCGGTACTATTAACAGCCAAAAAAGATACACCCAGAAAGGCTACAAGAAATCCCATAAAAAGGGAGCCGGTATCGCCCATAAACAACCTCTTTTTGGCAGATAGGTTGAAGAATAAAAATCCTGTGGTTGCACCGATCAGAGAGGAAGAAACTAAAAGTAGTAACCCATCCCCATTGAGAAAGAAAAAGGGCATAAAGGTCGCGCAGGTGATCAAGGTAATTGTCCCAGCCAGGCCGTCAATGCCATCAATTAAGTTATAAGCATTGATCAGCAACAGAAAAATCAGAATTGTGAATATGGCAGATACCCAATACGGCAATATACCTACTCCCATGAGGCCAAAAAAGCTCTCAATCCTGATATCGGCCAGAAAAACTACCAATATTGCGGCCAATACCTGCCCCACTATTTTTTTACTTGGGGCCAGTGCAATTAAATCGTCCTTAACCCCTAAAAAAAATAAGATCATACTCCCAGCCAGGACGGATAAGAGTTTGAGTAACTCCCATTGACTCAACCCGGTTACCAGGGCCAACAGGATGGAGGTAAGACTAAAACTGATAAAGAGTCCCACCCCTCCCATGGTAGGTACCTTATTACCATGCAAGCTCCGCGCTCCGGGTTCATCCATTAAATTTTTAGTCCTGACGGTATAAATGATGATCGGGTAGATCTTAAGCGATACGAGGAATGGAATTGCCAAACCGGCCAAGGCCAAAACAGGGGCTTTTAAAACAGGGGTAAGGTCAAACATTAAGTGGCTCATAGGTGGGGCTATAAGTCATTTTTCCGGTTCACAGGCTCTCCTTGGAGCTTGGCACCTGTATTTCCAGTAGTTTTTACATCATTATTTTGGTCGTGTGAAAAAGAACTTGACTACAAAATAAGGCTTTGGAAAAGTCATTACTTTTTCACACAAGGAAATTAAAGATTACATTGATAAGATTGAAATTCTTTCTTACTAGTTATTAACAATACCTTTTATTTCAATCATAATAGAATTTGAACGTGATATAATTTTTACACCCTGTACTAAATCTGAATCAAATTATGTCTATCGGCAGCCTTTCGTAAGTAATATTCACAGAAGGCCCATACAATCATTATATGGCCGGCTAGGTAAACACTCGCCATGTTTTTTAATTCCCGTTGGACCAAATTGGGTTTTGGAATTTGGTGTTTACCTAAGGGCATAATTCAATCCAACACTCCAGATTAAATTATTTAAACCGCCATTGGGATATCTGATATTTGCATTGCTAAGATGTCTGAATCCGGTCCTGAAATCCAGATCCATATTCTTTAATACATGAACATTTATACCGGTCATAAAATTAGATGAAAAGTTAATGCCCCGCGATTGCCTCTCAGGGCTTCCTGTAATATACATAGGTCCCGTACTTAGTAAAAGATAGATTGCAATGCCTTGATCCTCAGAATGCAAGCTGGGTGCTATGCCTGCAGCAAAACCCCACTCTGCACCTTGTATTTCTATCCCGTCATATACCTCATTCCTATACCGGGACAAATTGATCTGTGGAGATACTAAAACGTCGAAATCCAAAATTCGTCCGGGGAATAATTTATACGAATATTGAATTTCTATTTGCCTGATATCATACTGGTAATTGAGATCCAGTTTCACAAATTCCAGGCTCTGTCCGCCAAAACCGTAGAAAAGTCCGATTTTGTTTCTTTCAGGATTGGCATGGGAAGTCTGGGCCTGAGCGAGGAATACACTCATACAGAGGAAACACATGACTAACCATGTTTTATTGATGGTTCCTGGGTGATTAGAATAATGAAGGGGGAAATTACGAAACCCTGTGGAAATTAAGTAGATTATGAGGATGTAATAATAATTGGAATTTGTCTTTTGTCACCTGAATACCTGCAGCCAGGTTTGGAATTTAGTAGACACATAACTTAACTTTATCCCCCTAACTGAATTTTTTGTATTGCATTGTCGACATAGAGACTACCGGGAACGGGATCGTGGGAAATAAGATCACCGAGATCGCCATATTTAAACATGATGGCGAGCAGGTGATCGATGAATACCACAGCCTTGTCAATCCGCAATGTGAGATACCATACTTTATAACTGGTCTCACCGGCATAGATAATCAGATGGTGCGGAAGTCGCCACTGATCTCCGATATTGCCTCTGATATACACGAATTTACACAGGACCAGATCTTTGTGGCCCATAGTGTAAATTTTGATTATAATGTGATCAAGCATGAACTCAAAGGGCTCGGCCAAAGCTATGTTCGAAAGAAACTCTGCACTGTGCGCTTATCCAGGAAACTATTCCCGGGATTTAATTCATACAGTCTTGGCAAACTTTGTTCCTCCCTTGAGATCCCATTGTACGACAGGCACCGGGCTCGGGGCGATGCTCAGGCAACTGTACTTTTATTTGAAAAGATCTTAGGTTCAGACAGCTCTGAAGAAGTTATAAAGACATTCCTGAATGCCCGCTCCCAGGAAGCCACACTGCCACCCTTGCTATCCAGGGAAGTCTATGATGAATTGCCTTCCTCTCCGGGAATCTACTATTTCAAAAATGCATCTGGTGAGATCATTTATGTGGGCAAGGCTAAGAATATCCAGAAACGCGTACTCGGGCATTTCTATGATAAAAGCACAAAGGAAGTGCGCATGTGTCGGGAAACGGCTCAGATCGATCACGAGGAATCAGGCAGCGAATTGCTGGCTTTGCTTATGGAAACGGCTGCCATTAAACATCATTTTCCCTTGTATAACAGTGCTCAAAAAGGATTTTTAAGACAGTATGCCCTATTTTCATATGAGGATCGAAATGGCGTTAAACACCTGGCTTATAATTCTTTGAAAAATGTATCAAGCCCATTGATCATATTTACGACCACCACGGACTGCCGATTGTTCATGGAACAGATCTGCCTGGAATTTGACCTCTGCCCAAAATATTGCCATTTGCAGGAAAATGTACCGTCTTGCGATCATTTTCGGATTAGCTGCAAAGGGGTATGCCGCGATGAAGAACTTTTTGCCGAATACAACTTAAGAGTAGATCAGGCGGTGGCCTTTATGAAAGCAGGGCAAGAAAATCTGCTGATTCGGGCTAAAGGAAGAAATTTTGATGAGTATGGCTTTGCCTTACTGAGCGAAGGAACATTTAAAGGTTATGGTTTTGTTCCGGCCGAAGTAGCTGTACAAAACCTGGATGATCTTGAGCCTTTTCTAGTCGCCCAGCGGGATACGCCTGAAGCCAGGCGCTATATGTATTCGCATGCCGCCAAATATCCGGATACGGTAGTTGATCTATCCCTTCAGTCATCAGAAACTACTGGGGAATAAAGCTCATTCCGACTTCTTACCGCTATTCATCAAACTAACAAGTGCAACAACCAGTACAATGACGACCAGGGCAAAAACCCCTATCATAATAATTCCGTTGCTCCAATCTACTAAGGGAATTTGACTCACAATAATATTGACTTATAAAGTACTCGGACAAACGTAGTCTGTCACTTCAATGCCAGCTTCTTTAATCGCGTCGAATCCACCTTTGATATCTATCAGATTATGAATGCCACGGCTCTTTAATATCGATGATGCGATCACAGAGCGGTATCCTCCTGCACAATGAACCATAAAGGTTTCCTCCTTAGGTACCTCGGCCAGATGATCATTCAGGAAATCAAGTGGAGCCAACTGAGCATCTACAACATGTTCCGACTTGTATTCGCTTTCCTTTCGTACATCCAATACAGGAACCGTTTCTTTCTCCAATGTGGCTTTCATTTCCTCTGCCGTAATAGACTTAATGGAATCTACTTCCATGCCTGCCTTCTTCCAGGCTTCAAAACCGCCTTTTAGGATGCCCAGTGTATTGTCGAAACCAACTCGCGACAAACGGGTAACCGCCTCTTCTTCCTTGCCTTCAGGCGTCACTAAGAGAATAGGCTGTTCCACATCGGCTATCAGGGCTCCTACCCATGGGGCGAAGTCGCCATTCAATCCGATAAAAATCGATCGGGGGATATGTCCCTTCACAAAATCATCCTGGTGTCGTACATCGAGAACGACGGCTCCGGTATCATTGGCCGCCACTTCAAATGCCTCAGGAGAGAGCATAGTAGTACCACGATCTATAACTTCTTTGATATCTGCATAGCCCTCTTTATTCATTTTTACATTAAGCGGGAAGTATTTTGGAGGAGGTAAAAGTCCGTCTGTGACTTCCTTAATAAACTCATCCCTTGTCATATCCGATCTTAGTGCATAGTTCATCTTCTTCTGATTCCCCAGGGTATCTACTGTTTCCTTCATCATGTTCTTACCACATGCAGAACCAGCTCCGTGTGCCGGATATACGATCACATCGTCTGCCAATGGCATGATCTTGGAACGAAGGCTATCGAAAAGCATGCCCGCTAGATCTTCCTGCGTCATATCCGCTGCTTTCTGGGCCAGATCGGGCCGACCCACATCGCCGAGAAACAAAGTATCTCCTGAAAATATCGCATGGTCATTCCCGTCTTTATCCCTGAGCAGATAGGTAGTACTTTCCATAGTGTGTCCGGGCGTATGCAGGACCTTGATAGTAATATCACCAATGTGAAATTCTTGTCCATCTTCGGCGATTATGGCATCAAAAGCAGGATTTGCTGTTGGGCCATATATAATAGGCGCACCAGTGCGATTGGAAAGTGTAACATGTCCACTAACAAAATCTGCGTGGAAATGCGTTTCAAAGACATACTTGATCTTAGTGCCATTGTCCGCGGCTTTTTTAATGTAAGGCTCAACTTCCCTCAGCGGATCGATAATAGCTGCTTCGCCCTTGCTTTCAATATAATATGCACCTTGTGCCAGGCAACCGGTATATATTTGTTCTATGTTCATTCCTTTCCAAATTTGTGGGTACAAAATTAAGATTTCTTTCCAGTAAGCAATGTAACTTGGGTTACGACTAATTTACAAGGCCAATACCTTGATGGAATTTCGGTTTAGTTCTATTTTCCCTTCTTTTTCGAGTCGCTTCAATAATCTTGAGATTACAACACGTGACGTATGCATATCCTGAGCCACTTCCAAATGAGTTGTTTGTATCACATCGTCGTGGGTTACCATGGCCTTGTCCTTCAGATATCGCATCAGGCGTTCATCCATTCGCAAAAAGGCGATACTATCTACTGTTTCTAACAATTCATGCATGCGTTCGTGATAACTGTCCAATACGAATTTGCGCCAGCTTTGGTATTCCTGCATCCATTTATCCATACAAGCCACCGGGATCATTATCATCTCAATATCTGTCTCGGCTACAGCCCGAATTTCACTGGTGCCTGAACCCAGGCAGCAGGTAAATGTCATGGCACATGTATCTCCCTTTTCTAAAAAATAAAGCAAGAGCTCATCTCCATCTTCATCTTCCCTGAGGATCTTAATAGCCCCTTCAAACAAAAGCGGCATTGCTGTAATAGTTTGGCCTATATCCATAATTTTCTCCCCTTGCTTGACAGATCTTGGAACCCCCACCTTATTGA
>JAHHLF010000326.1 GCA_018679315.1 Bacteroidia bacterium
GCCAAATTTAGAGTCGGCCGTAAGTACTGCGCCTTTGCTTGTAAATCGGATATCTCCGCTTTGTGTGACCACTTCCAATTCTTCAGCCTCGGCCTGCAAGTCGCAACTACCATCGTCTAAAACCACCTTGCCATTTGTATAGATCCCAGTTGCTGAGACACGTGTATGTGTGCCATAGATCCTGAAATTCGTATAAACCGGAATAGCAATCTCCAGGGAAACCGAAACCACTTTGTGCGCGCTTAACTTATCATTCGGATGCTTGAAATTAGGTCTGAAACCGGGAGTGATGATCAAGGTATTCCCATCTTCTTCCATACTGATCAGAAGGTCTTCACTGTATTCCCCATCCAGTTTGGCTTCTACAACGACCTGATCTGTATCTGAATTAAGGAGTAAGAGCTCAAAACACTGTTCGGAATCAATATGCACCCAGCTGGTGCGCGGATTTACCAGGCTTTTGACTACCCGTTTCTGAGCATAGGCGCCCACTGTCAGTAAACTGCATATCACAAGTAGTAATAAGGATCTCATCGGACACAAAAAACGCCCTTGCGGGCGTTCTTTTTATTTCTGCATGTTTTTCGCTTCAATACTCAGCGTAGCGTGCGGCACCAGTTTAAGTCGTTCTTTATTGATCAACTTACCTGTCACCCTGCATATTCCATAGGTCTTATTCTCGATCCGTAAAATGGCATTTTTAAGATCGCGTATAAATTTCTCCTGACGGATCGCCAGCTGTGTATTGGCTTCTTTACTCATGGTCTCAGATCCTTCCTCAAACGCTTTAAAGGTTGGAGCAGTATCATCGGTTCCATTATTCCCGTCATTCATATAGGACGAACGAAGGAGTTCTAATTGTGCTTGAGCTTTCTCAATTTTCTTTTCTATCAGCCTCTTAAAACTGGCTAATTCTCTATCGGTATATCTTTCTTTTTTTCTTCCCATTTTGCTAGTGCTTTTGAATAAACAATTTTGTGTTTACCTCATCAAAGGCAATTTCTGCCCCTTTGTCTAACACATCTTCAAAATCCAGTTCAGTGGTCAATGTCTCGGTCTTAATATATTCTAAATTACTTTCTACCGCCTTTTCGACTAAACCGTCTTTTAATATTTTGATCCGTATCTTATCTGTCACCTCAAAACCTGAGTCTTTACGCATGTTCTGGATACGGTTTACCAATTCTCTTGCGATCCCTTCTTGTTTCAGGTCTTCGGTAATTGTAATGTCCAAAGCAACCGTCAACGGACCAGAGCTTGCTACCAGCCAACCCTCGATGTCTTGGGAGCTGATCTCAATATCGGATAACTGTAATATAATATTTTTATTATCTAAGTCAAGTTTTATTTCGCCTACGCGCTCTATTTCCTGGATATCGTCCTGATCCATTGCGCTGACGGCCTGTGCGATCTGCTTCATATCTGCCCCGTATTTAGGCCCTAAAACCTTAAAATTAGGCTTGATCTTCTTCACTAATATGCCAGAAGCATCATCGACCAGATCAATGTCTTTTACATTGACCTCCGACTTGATCAAGGGGGCAATTGCTTCGATCTCCGCCCTGTCTGCCTCATCCAGCACCGGGATCATGATCTTCTGCAGGGGCTGACGCACTTTGATCTTCTCTTTCTGCCGGATAGACAGCACTAAAGAGCTAATAGATTGTGCCTTTTGCATCTTGTGTTCCAGTACCGCATTGATCATTCCCGGATCGGCAGTAGGGAAGGTAGTTAAATGCACACTATCTTCTCCTTCTTTGACCGTACCTTCCAGCAGATCCCTATACAATTCATCGGCATAGAAAGGGGCAATAGGTGCCGACAATTGGGCAATAGTAGCCAGGCATTGGTATAAGGTCTGGTAGGCCGATATTTTATCTTGCTGATAATCGCCTTTCCAGAACCTTCTCCTGCTCAAGCGTACATACCAATTGCTCAAATTTTCCTGAACGAAGTACGAGATCGCCCTGGATGCCCGTGTCGCGTCGTAATCTGTATAAGCATCGTCTACCTTTTGAATAAGCGTATGCAGTTCCGAGAGGATCCATTGATCCAGTTCCGGTCTCTCTGCCAGGGTTAGATCGTCCTCTTCATAGCTAAACTCGTCAATATTGGCATAGAGGGCAAGGAAGGCATAGGTATTATATAAGGTGCCAAAGAATTTTCGTTTCACCTCTTCGATCCCCTCGGCGTCAAACTTTAGATTATCCCAGGGATTTGCATTATTGATCAGGTACCATCTTGTGGCATCCGGGCCGTATTGGTCCAGGGTCACAAAGGGATCCACGGCATTCCCGAGTCGTTTCGACATCTTCTTGCCCTCCCTGTCTAAAATGAGTCCGTTTGACACCACATTCTTGAAGGCCACAGAGTCAAAGACCATGGCCGCTATAGCGTGAAGCGTATAGAACCAACCCCGTGTCTGATCTACCCCTTCCGCAATAAAATCGGCCGGGAATTCCTGACCGGAGTCAATGTATTCCTTATTCTCAAAGGGATAATGCCATTGGGCATAGGGCATGGAGCCACTGTCGAACCAGACATCGATCAGATCCGCTTCCCGCTTCATCGGTTTACCCGATGGAGATACCAGGGTGATCTGGTC
>JAHHLF010000359.1 GCA_018679315.1 Bacteroidia bacterium
ATATGCGGCCAATCCCGGAAATTTCGAACTGCCCTGCACACCCCCCATGGAACTGATGGTAACCACGTGAGCCGATTTCTTCATAAAAGGTATGAGTGCCCGGGTGAGTTCAGCCAGGCCAAAAACATTTACAGCATAAACCTCCCGGAAGTCTTCCCAGTTTGTCTGAGCGAAGGGTTTATTAATGAGCTGGCCTGCGTTATTGATCAAAATATCAAGATTGATGTTTTCCTCAGATATGACCGATGCGAATTTCTGGATGTCTGTGACTGAGCTAATATCAAAGGGAATGACTTTCACGCCTTTAAATCCAGCTTCTTCCAGTGGACGGATATTTCTGGAAAGGGCCCAAACCTTATCCCCGCGATCCGCAAATATCCGGCATAGTTCAAAGCCTATACCCCTGCTTGTTCCGGTTATGACAACATTTGCCATTAGTTAGGTATTATTTCTTTTTCTGCTGCATTCGATATTCCTTCGACTACAGGAATAAGTCTGTTGACAACTTCGGCCATATGGGCAAAATCCATGATCTGAGGTTCATCGTTCACGCCGTGGTAATGATCAAAATTCGTAAAATCGAATGTGCAATAGGTATGGGATGGAACACCGAAAACTTCGTGGAAAGGATAGTTGTCGGAACGTTGAAATAAATTCATTTCCTGAGCTGTGGGCAGGAGTCCGATCAAATTCTCTCCGGCGTGTGTATTGCTAATATCCGCTAGGTTGGATTTATCATAACCGGTGATATATAAAAAATAATCCTTGTCGACCATCGGGACACCTGTCATTTCAAAATTGAGCATGGTGTAGAGGTTAAGGTTAGATTCCTTTAATTTTTTGGCCAGGTGCCATGATCCCATCAAGCCGCGTTCTTCTGCACTGAACAAGGCGAAGATCAGGCTGCGCTTATTGGTTTTGGCATTTCCAAAGTAGCGAGCAAGTTCTAGAACCGTAGTAGTCCCTGATGCATTATCATTGGCGCCATTTGCTATTGCATCGCCATTGGTCGAATTTACAATTCCAATATGGTCATAATGGGCCCCAATCAAAATAAACTCATCCTTTAGATCCGGATCATTACCCGGGACCCACCCAACAACGTTATATGAGATAGGTTTAAAATCTGCCAGGGTATCCCGGTAAAATTCAAAATAGGGCTGTATATTATTGTCCTCAAAAGATTCTTCAATGAAGGTAGCGGCCTGTTCGATCCCATCGGATCCTGAATCCCGACCTTGTAATTCGTCAGAAGCAATATAATTCATCAACGCACTCATTCGAATTGCATTCGAGTAGAGGTTGACAGGCGGAAAAGTTGTATTATCTGAGGGATCGGTCTCCGGACTTTCAATACTTCCCTTTACGCCTTCAGGACCCTTTACAACGTCTTCTGGATTTGTTTCACGGACCCTGGTAGATCCACAGGCTAGAAGCGTGGCTGCAAGGCCGAGCATGACTATTTTTTTCATCTGATAAAATAAATATTAATAGCCGGGTATTATGCCAGCATGGTTACCGGGTTCTCTATGAATGCCCTGAGGGTTTGCAGGAATTGTGCTCCTGTGGCCCCATCAACAGTCCTATGGTCACATGCTAAAGAGAGCTTCATCGTATTCCCAACAACAATGGCCCCGTCTTTCACAACCGGTTTCTCAACGATAGCCCCAACTGATAAGATCGCTGAATTGGGCTGATTGATAATGGAGGTAAATTCAAGTATGCCAAACATTCCAAGATTGGACACCGTGAATGTACTGCCTTCCATTTCATCCGGCTTGATCTTTTTAGTTCTGGCTCTGCCTGCCAGGTCTTTTACAGCACTATTGATCTGCATCAAGCTCATCTGGTCGGCAAATTTCACTACCGGCACTACCAGGCCGTCATCAACAGCAACGGCAACACCTAAATGAATATGGTGATTGTATCTTGTCGTATCTCCTTTCCAGGTGGTATTTACCTGTGGGTGTTTCCTAAGAGCCAAAGCACATGCTTTTAATACCAGGTCATTAAAGGAGACCTTTGTATCCGGCAGATCATTTATCTTAACCCTTGAAGCTTTAGCCTGGGTCATATCCACTTCAATAGTAAGGTAATAATGAGGCGCTGTGAATTTTGATTCAGACAAGCGTTTGGCGATTACCTTGCGCATCTGCGAATTTTTTACCTCTTCACTTCCTTCTTCTCCAACTGGCAAGGCAATAGGTTGAATCGCAGAACCAGCAATGCCTGTGTCTGGTGTTGTGGCAGCAGCTGTTGCAACCGGTGTGGGTGCAGGAGCTTCACTTTTGGCAGCAGGGCTAAAGTTTTCGATATCTCGCTTTACTATGCGGCCTTGTTCTCCCGTTCCTTTAACTTCTGTTAAAGATATACCTCGGTCTGCAGCCATCTTTTTTGCGAGCGGAGAAGCAAAGATCCGCCCGTTAGAAGCAGGTGTTTCTTTTATTGCACTTACCTCCTCAACAGGGGTATGAACAGTTTCTTCTTTGGGTGTTTCTGCTGCGGTCGTTTTGGATTGTGCTCCGGATGCCAGTATAGCTTCCACATCCGTTCCGGCCGGACCGATAACAGCCAATACTTCATCCACGGGTGCCGTTTGCCCTTCCTGGATCCCAATATGTAATAAGGTCCCCGAGTAGAAGGACTCAAATTCCATGGTAGCCTTATCTGTTTCTATTTCAGCCAGGATATCTCCTTCTTCTACGAGATCCCCTTCTTGTTTTAGCCAGGAAGCCACAGTACCTTCTTCCATTGTATCACTAAGCCTGGGCATAGTGATGATCTCTACCCCTTCAGGTATTTCAGTGACAGGAGCAACTGTCTTAACTTCTTCAACAGCTTCTTTAACTTCTTCAGGCGCTTCTGTTTTCTCTTCAGAGGCTACTTCTGCATTGGATTCGGTCTCGGTTCCATTGGTAGCAGCACCTCCTGAAAGCAGCGAGCTAATATCCTCTCCATCTTCTCCGATTATGGCGAGGAGCGCATCAACCGGGGCACCTTCCCCTTCAGCAATACCTATATGTAATAAGGTGCCTTCATGGAAGGATTCGAATTCCATTGTGGCCTTATCTGTTTCGATCTCAGCCAGAATATCGCCTTCCTCTATCGTATCCCCAACTTGCTTTAGCCATTTAGCCACGGTACCTTCTTCCATGGTGTCACTAAGCCTGGGCATGGTGATTATTTCGGCCATATTCTTATAATTTATGTGCTAAAAATGGATATCCTTTTTCTTCGTACACCATATCGTACATCTGATCTACAGGGGGATAATCAGAATTTTCGGCATATTCCTCACATTCTTTTACCCTTTCTTTTACCCGTGCATCAATTTTGGCGATCTCCTCTTCAGTAGCATACTTCTTTTCCAGTATGACTTCTTTTACCTGGGTGATCGGATCTATCTTTTTGTATTCCTCTACTTCGTCCTTGGTTCTGTAGTGCTGGGCATCTGACATGGAATGGCCTCTGTAGCGGTAAGTCTTCAATTCTAAGAATGTTGGACCACCGCCGTTTCTGGCACGTTCAATCGCCTTACTCATTTCTTCTGCAACAGTAACCGGATCCATACCATCAACAGGCCCACAGGGCATTTCATATCCCAAACCTAATTTCCAGATCTCCGTAGAATAAGAAGTTCGTTCTACAGAGGTTCCCATGGCATATCCATTATTCTCGCATATGAATACAACAGGAAGTTGCCAGAGCATGGCCAGGTTAAAAGATTCGTGAAGCGATCCTTGCCTGACAGCACCGTCACCCATATAGCACAAAGTGACCGCATCCCGTTTAAAATATTTATCCGCAAAAGCCAATCCGGCACCTAGAGGGATCTGCCCTCCTACGATACCGTGTCCGCCATAAAAACGGTGCTCTTTTGAGAAAATATGCATGGAACCGCCCATTCCCTGGGATGTTCCTGTGACTTTTCCATAGAGCTCCGCCATTACTTTTCTTGGATCTACGCCCATACCTATTGGTTGAACATGGTTCCTATAAGCCGTTATCATGCGATCCTTAGACAGGTCCATAGCATGCAGGGCGCCGGCCAATACGGCTTCCTGTCCATTGTAAAGGTGGAGGAACCCACGAACTTTTTGCTGAATATAAACTGCGGCGAGTTTGTCTTCAAACTTGCGCCAGAAGAACATATCCTCATACCATTTCAGATATACTTCTTTTGTTACTTTTTTCATTGAATGATTCTCGGTTGAATGATTAGTCTACCCATTCAAAATATGTCAGCCCTCTGCTCAGGACAAACCATGAAAAACAAAAATAAACATTAAATCTAGAGTGAAAAATAAAAGGGATAAAAGCCGATCTCCGGTAAGTGTCCTGACTACATTTAATTTACTGAGAATTCAACTGCGAGCTATTAAATCCTAACGGTAAAAGATCTGAGATAGCATTAATAATATAGACCGGTCCCAGGCTACCTCGCAAGATAACTCGTATAGGTTTTCCTTGCTTATGTTCATACTCGTAAATAGACTGGCGACAATTACCACAAGGTGCAGCCGGCTCTTTGGAGGGCTCCTCATCAGAACCTGCACTTATGGCAAGACTAAGGATAGGTACCCCTGGAAATCTGGCTCCGGCCTGAAAAACAGCCACTCGCTCGGCGCATAGGCCAGAAGGAAAGGAGGCGTTTTCCTGATTGCTTCCCAATACGATCTCACCATTATCCAATAGAGCCGCAGCGCCAACCTTAAAGTTTGAATAAGGGGCGTACGCATTTTCCCTGGCCGCAATGGCCTTTTCGAGCAAAAGCTGATCTTGACGGGTTAATTCGTTTAAGCCTTCAAAAACCTTGACAGTTACATTATAATGCTGCTCTTTCATGGGCATACTTTTCGTAAAGGAAAGATATAAAAAAACCCGCCGTAAGGCAGGTTCTTTTTGTGTGCTTTATATTTTTAGTCATTCACGAATTCCTGACCCAAATTAAAGGTCACTGAAAATCGCAATGTGTTTTCTAATGGATTACGAACCTGAGACGTAGAGAAGAGGTATGATAAATCTACCTGCGCAGATTTAAATTTAAATCCGGCGCCCAGGGTTAAAAACTTTCTGGATCCTTTTTCTTCACTTTCGTTAAAAAGTCCTGTACGAACCATAAAGGCATCCTGATATTTATATTCTGCACCCAATCCCCAGGTAAATTCCTTTAATTCTTCACTAAATCCATCTGGAGCATCTCCGAATGATTTGAATAAACCATCGAAGAAGGTAATATCCTGGTATTGGTCGTTGTCTTCAGAATCCACATCACCGTCACCGTCAAAGTCCTGGGGTGTCGGCACCAATAACTTATTGAATTCCGTATGCAGGCCGAGTACATTGTCTGCGTCAAAAATAAAATCAAATCCGGCGCCAAATTTTAAATTTGTCGGCAGGAAGTTTTCCTGTCCGCCTTCATCATATTTTATCTTTCCACCTAAGTTAGACAGGTTAAAACCAAGTCTCCATCTACCGTCAAAACTGTTATAAGCAATTTCATTAGAACGGTAAAAACCGGCTACATCTACAGCCAGGGAGTTGGCCGCCTGCGAATCCACGTCTCCGGTTTCCGGCAGTTTTAGATTGGAACTAATAAATCGCGCTCCGACGGCCATTGAGAATGTCGGACTCAATTTTAAAGAGTAAGAACCATCTAAAGCCAATTCATTGGGCTTAGCCAGGGTTCCCGGATCATTTGCAAATTGTCTTAATTCTATTTCACCTAATGTAAAATAACGAAGACTTACGGCAAAAGCACTACGATCATTGATCTTGCTATAAAAATTACCGTTGAGCAAAGAAATATCTGTGATTATACTTTCCAAATAGGGAGTATAGCTTAATCCAATACCCATTTTTCGCTCTGCAAAGGCAAATTTCGCTGGGTTCCATTGTTGTGAAAAGGCGTCTACAGAAGTCGCAACTCCCATATCGCCCATTCCGGCAGCTCTCGCGTCTGCGGCAATTGTCAAAAATGGAACGGCTGTTGTGATAACCCGATCTTCTTGTGAATACGATACAAAGAGCGTAAGAAGGGCAGGGATTAGCAGTAGTTTTTTCATTTTCTTCTTCAAATTTTTAGTTGGATTAATCCGTCATTATACAAGGCTATTTATTTCGCCTTTTTCAGACATATTACTTGAAAACGAGGTTTTCATCATATTCTTATGCAAAGGACCAATTTTTTTATGCTTTCTCCATATTAGGGTGCAAGAATAACCTCATTTATAGATATAAATTAGACCGGATTTCAGAGCAAAGTACTGAATTTTAGGTCGATTTTGTTCAAAAAGTCGGGGAACGTATCATACTACAAGTCGAAATGTCTCGTTATCTAAGAAATGATGGGGAAAGTAGGTGAGTTTTAAACCAACTCAAAATATTTTTTCCATCACAAAATATTATGGTCATTTCCGCGTTTAATAGCCGAAAGTGACGCCACATTGGCAGGCCTGCATTGCCCCGAATATCTGTTAAATTGTGCATCCAGCCCATGTGAAATCAAAAACCGTAACGAAATTTAACCTAATTAATAAATCGGGCAATTATTAAGATCAAAGATTAACAAATGAAAAAACAGATCATAAATGTTGCGCTCTCGGGCCTTGTTATCGCCGCAAGTATGGCAGTAACCGGTTGCAACAAGTCATCGTCGTCCAAGAATACTTCGCGGGCCACCGGATGGAAGATCAATGCCAAAGAAGGCGGGTTTCAGTTTAACTCGGATTTCAAGGAGCAGGAAACTGGTCCTGGTCTTGTCTTTATTGAAGGAGGAACTTTCACAAAAGGAAAAGTTCAGGATGATGTAATGCACGATTGGAATAACACGCCCACAGCTCAGCACGTACAATCATTCTATATGGATGAAACAGAGGTCACTAATGTGATGTACCTGGAGTATTTGGATTATCTGAAAGCGGTTTATCCTCCGGAAAATCCTATGTACACCAATATTTATAAAGGTGCTTTGCCGGATACCTTGGTTTGGAGAAACCGTTTAGGTTTCAATGAGACAATGACCAACAATTATCTGCGTCACCCTGCCTATGCTGAATATCCTGTTGTAGGAGTAAACTGGGTACAGGCCGTACAATTCTCCGAATGGCGTACAGATCGTGTAAACGAAGCGATGTTGGAGCGTGAAGGTTACCTGGCTCAAGATTCCAAGTATCAGGTCCTTTCTGGAGATGTTGACGGAACATTTAGTACAGAGGCCTATCTAAACAGGCCAGAATCTGTATATAACGGAAATATTGATTCACTGCAAGGAAAGCAAAAGCGCGATTCTGTTAATGTATTTGCTAAAAGAAGCAGTGGTATCATAATGCCTGAATATCGCCTGCCTACTGAAACAGAGTGGGAATATGCCGCCCAGGCACTAGTTGGATCACGAGAGTATAACAACTACAGGGGAAGAAAAAAATATCCATGGGAAGGTGATTATACCCGAAATGGAAAACGAGTTGGACGAGGCGATCAATTAGCCAACTTCAAACAAGGAAAAGGTGACTACGGCGGGATCGCAGGTTGGTCTGACGATGGTGCTGATATTACAGCCGAAGTTAAATCGTACAAGCCAAATGATCACGGTCTTTATGAAATGGCCGGTAACGTTGCCGAATGGGTAGCTGATGTTTACAGACCTATCGTCGATGATGAGATCAGTGACTTTAACTACTATCGCGGGAATATTTATATGAAGACTGCGATCGGTGATGATGGTAAAGTTGTGGTGCTTCGAGACAGCATTGTATATGAT
>JAHHLF010000370.1 GCA_018679315.1 Bacteroidia bacterium
ATTCAATGCAAATTTCAACATCTTGATAGCTGTAGGTGATTTCGCCAGGATCTCTTGTGCCCACTCATATGCTGTTTCTTCCAACTCCTCATGTGGTACCACGGCATTGACCATACCCATTTCATAGGCTGCCTGAGCAGTATAAGTACGACCGAGGAAAAATATTTCCCTGGCCTTCTTCTGCCCAACCATTTTGGCCAGATAGGCAGAGCCATATCCTGCATCAAAACTGGTTACATCGGCATCGGTTTGTTTAAAAAGAGCGTGTTCTTTACTTGCCAGCGTAAGATCGCTAACTACATGAAGGCTGTGTCCGCCACCTACCGCCCAACCGGGCACAACGGCGATCACAACTTTAGGCATAAAGCGGATCAACCTCTGTACTTCCAATATATTCAAGCGATGATACCCGTCTTCTCCTACATAGCCTTTATGACCTCTCGCTTTCTGGTCGCCCCCACTGCAGAAAGAGTAGACTCCGTCTTTGGAAGAGGGACCTTCACCAGTCAGTAAAATTACTCCGATGGAGGTATCTTCCTGAGCATCGTAGAAAGCGGCATAAAGCTCGCTGGTTGTTTGCGGTCTGAAAGCATTACGCACCTCTGGCCTGTTAAAGGCAATTCTGGCCACGCCATTGAATTTCTTATAGGTGATATCTGTGAATTCTTTCGCAGTTTTCCATTCCATAACGGCTGTTTATTTAGAATTTTAAAGATAAGTCACTTCAGCTAAATCACCTCACTGAATTAGCCCGTGCTACTGTATTTTGTTTTTCGCTTCTATCCACTTGGCCATATATTTCTGGCTATTCAGGCTTTGATGACGCAACATCCGACCCACGATATTATTTGCCCTGACGTTCTCAACCGTATCAAATAAGATTTCCATCTGCCTGTGCAGCATGCTATGGTGGTGTTCTCTGTCAAAAATGGCATTGTATCGTTCTATTAAGGCTGCTTGGACGGTTTCCCAGCTAGTTTTGTTGGAATAGAGCTCTACGGCTTTGGTAACAATTTCGGCTGGTTCATCGGCACGGCATTCTTCATAGCCTTTGGCTGGCAAGATCCCTTCTGCGGCTATGGATGTCATCATACTCGGCGTGCCTGCTGCTATAGCTCTGACCACTTTTCCTTTTAAACCGGCACCAAATCGGAGCGTTGCAAGATTTATCCTTGCCTTTGTAATCTCAGCATGCAGATCATCTACCCATCCTGACATGAAAAAGCCGGTATCCGGATCGTGTAAGCGTTGCATTTTGGTCGAATACCCATCACCAAAAACCTTGAGGTTTGCATCTGGCAGTTTCTTTCTGATCAATGGCCATATATCCGCTTTTAAAAACTGAACGGCATCTTCATTGGGACGATGTTTGCCATGACCGGCAAAAATGAAATCAATCCGCTCATTAAAATTAATATAATCTTCTGTATGATAGTTATTTATGTTATTTAACATAAATGGAAGGTAGAATAACAAATTATCAGGAATAATACCTGTGTTGCTAAGCCAATTCAATTCGATTTCAGAGATCAGTAACGAAAGATCGCAACGCAAAATACTTGCCAATTCCCTGAGGGTGTCTGATTGTTCAAGCCAATAGGATGGGGTGCATTCTTTGGAAGTATTCAAGGCTTCCCCCCTGGCCTTTCTCAAGGAATGAAGGTCTTCTGTATTTAAAATACGAAGCGATCGTGGGGAATACTCAGCAACGCGCCAGCCAAACTGTTCTTCTACAACAAAGCGGTCAAACATCACAATATCGGGTTGAAGTTCCCCGATCATCATGTCAAAATCAGAATCGTTTATCCCGATCTTGAGGGTTTTAATTCCCAGATCACTCAGATCCTCGGAATGATCTGTTTGGGATGCAGAGGAAGCAAAATGAATATCATAGTTTGCTTCCTGGAAACTCCTAATCAGTTGCATCATACGCTCCCCGGCTGCCGTAGTTGAAGGTTCCGGCCAAACTTGTCCCAAGATGAGAAGGATCCGTTTTGAAGGGGCTGCCATGACTTACAATTTGGCAGCGAATTCCTGTGAGATCTTTAATCGCAGCTTTCGCTCATAGTCTTCCTCCAGCCACTCTTTATAGCTTTTGGTGTTGTTCATGATACAATAGGAGTACTGCCTTACCCTAAAAGCAATGTCTTCTTTCAGCAGTTTCGCCAGGATGCGGGCATCAAAAACATCTTCGCTGTTTTCCACACATATCTGGGCATGTTGGGCAATGCTTCTTTCCAGGACAGTTTTCGACTTGAGCCCCTGGGCGAAGATCTTTTTATATTCGGCTTTAACATCAAAGTCAATGTTCTCAGAATTGCTGAACTTTTCCCTTATCTCATCAGGCAATTCATAAACAAATTCCCGCTCAATATCCTCGTCATTCTTGATATTTTCAAGGTAGAAATCAGGGAAATGGAAGATCTCCTGCCAATCTACCGGCGCGTCCCACATACCAAAACGGGCAATGTTATTACCTAGATCGATCACTGTAAATTCTTCCTTGCCTGGAATGATCCGTGAACCCCGCCCGATCATCTGAAAATAAAGGGTCAAAGAGCGTGTTGCACGGTTTAAGATGATAGTCTCTACCGTTGGTTCGTCAAAACCGGTTGTTAGGATACTAACAGATGTAAGAATGGCACTGTCTGTCTTGGCGAACCAATCCAGGATCTCGCGACGTTCACTCGCAGTGTTCTTGTTATCGAGATGGCGTATATCGTAACCCGCTTTTTTGAAGGTTTCATAGACATAGCGGGAAGTGCTGATACCGTTGTTAAATATAAGCGTCTTGGTTCCCTCGGCTAATTCCTCATAGGATTTAAGCAGCTTGCCCAGCATCTGGTGATTCCCGTAAAGCTCATCGGAAGATTTCACCGTATAATCGCCATGAATTCCCAACTTCAGGGTTTTCAGGCTTACATCATAATTGGCCATATTAGCCTTGGCCAGGTATTTTTTCTTAATAAGCGACTCAATAGACTCCCCTACAATAAGCTTAGAATAATTATCCTTCATCGGGAGCTTGATATTTGAGCTCAAAGGCGTTGCCGTAACACCGAGGATGGCCGAATCTTCAAAATATTTGAATAGTTTTCTGAAGGAATTATAGTGTGCCTCATCTATAATGACCAAGCCCACATTCGTCAGGGAGATCGCACCCTCCTGCAGTCTGTTATTCAATGTTTCCACCATGGCCACGAAACACTGATGATCATCCGAAACATCAAGTTCTTTTACTTCGCTGTTGATGATCATATTTTTAACCTGGAATCCGGTGAGCATCCTGGACGTCTGCAGACTCAGCTCTATCCTGTGGGTAAGCACGATTACTTTCTTCTTCTTGCGTTCGAGGAATCTACGTGCAATCTCTGAAAACACAACAGTTTTTCCGCCACCAGTCGGGAGCTGATACAGCATGTTCACATTGTCAGGGGCCTTTTCCAAATGGTCAAATATGGCGGTCAGGTCCTGAACCTGGTAATCGTAAAGTGTTTTCTGTGATCCGTTTACTTGTACCTCCACGAATAAGCGCAAATTAGGTATGAAAATAATTTGGCTGACTTATAACGAGCCAATTTTGCAAAATTACCCGATTTTTATCCCTGAGCGAAATTTTAGGAAAAAAATACTAACAGGGTTATCAAAAATTATGATTTCCTTCTGATCCGTACTTCTTTCCGCTTAAAGTTTTTAAGTACATTTAGAAATCAGACTACACTTCATGCGTAAGCTTCTTGTATTTGTTCTTGTCTTCGTTGTGATCTCGTGCCAGGAATCCAGGCCTGAATCAGCATCCGATATTCTCAACAGATCTATCGCCTATCACGATCCGGATGGCAAGTGGAAAGATTTTACATACGAACTCAATTTCGTAGCTACACTACCCGATTCTTCGGAGCGAGAGACTACGGTTCAGATCGACCTGCCCAAACGCTATTTCAGATACCTGCGAACCTCTGCCGTAGCAGATATGGGTATCCGCGGCGATTCGTGCTTTAATGTCAATAGTGATACGGTAGATTGTACCGCTATTAAACGCATACGGAATTATTACATCTATCTCTGGGGCTTACCGATGAAACTAAAGGATCCCGGCACTGATCTGGACAAAAAATTTGTAGAGAGTACGTTTGAAGGCAAGCCTGTATATCGGTTAAAAGTGACCTACCCCAACGAGGTGTATTATTTTTCCTTTGACAAGGAAACGTATCAATTGATCGGGGAAGAGTTTTATAAGGATGAGGTTAAAAACCTGGGTGAAAAAATGATCCGGGGCGGGGAAGTAGACCTCAATGGATTAAAACTACCTCAGACCAGAGCTTGGTTCAATACCCATGACTCCCTGTACCTGGCCACAGATAAGTTAGTACGCTTTACGCGCTTCAATGCACCACAATAGGAGTTAACCTTCAAACAAGTTAGTCTCCCAAACCCTTTCAAATTCTTCCCTCAACAACCACTGCTGATGTTGAACTGCGGCGTATACTCCCTCCATTCGGGAACGAAATTCGGAAAGAAGCGACTGATGCACTGTAAATTGTACCGCTTCTGTAAATGAATTGAGCATGGATTTATAAAAGGCTGCGGGCACATTGCGACTTGCGGAGAACTGCTGTGCCGTCTCCAGATTATACCACATTAGGTCTGTGATCAAGGCCTCCTGCATACCTAAAGTACGGAAATGCCGAATGTATTTTTGGGCAACAGATCTACGGGCTCTGGGTCTTCTCCTTTTTAGCGGGAAATACTCGTTATGGATCTTTGCTTTTGCTTCATGGATCAGTTTCTCTTCCTTCGGATTAAAGACAAAATCATAGTAGGTTTTAACCGGACCAAAACGTTCATAAAGATCCAAAACTTGTTCCTCCAGGGCTTCTTTTGGCAGTTCGGCAAGATATTTTTTTAGAATTCTTTTACTCATAATCCTGATTAAGCATTGATAGTGAAAAGTGAATATATCCCTTAATTAGCTTTGTTACAAAGGGTTTACAGGTATATGGCTGTCCAAAAAGATATCCACAAAGCGCTTATAATTTTTGTATAACATTATCATACTGAAATTGGAAAAGAAAGAATAAAAATGTATTATGACCTCTTAAAATTTCTAACCTTTAGAA
>JAHHLF010000170.1 GCA_018679315.1 Bacteroidia bacterium
GACCAATAGAACTACGAGGATGGCAATGGCTTCTGTATGGTCGCCAAAAGCGAACGAAACTCCTGCTGCGACCACCAGGAGATAAACGATGATGCTCTTGAATTGATTAAGGAATAACAGGACAACAGGTGTCGCCTTTTTTTCGGAGAGTACATTTCTACCATATCGGTTCAAGCGCTCTTGAACATCCTCAGTGGTCAACCCTTGCTCACTGGTGTTCAGCAATTGAAGGATCTCAGATGTGGCCAGAGAATGGTGGTTCATTTTCTAGATATTGATTCTCCTATGCAGGTGCGATTTCATTTCTTCAAGAATCATTCTTATTTCCTACAGTCAAGTTTGCACTGTTATCATATTGAATTGCCCCTAACGCCCCTGGCTATGAGCCGGCGCTTTGATGCGCCGCCCATACCTGGGCCAGATTATTAGAAAACAAGTTAGCAAATATTCGCAAGCCTAGGAGAGCGATGGATTATAGGCGTTGTTGTGGTGAGTTACTCAAATTTTAAATTTTCGAATACGAATACTGCAGAACGCCCTGCAATAATGAGGAGAAAAGCCAGATATAAGTAGACTCGATAATTAAATTTCATATAATACCAAGGTTGACCATTTATGTACTCAGGATGATCAACTAAATTGGAAAGGACTTGATTGGTACGGTGCAACTTCCTGATTTTCTCTAGGAGTCTAAGCTCCCAATTGATGATATAAAAGGTAAATAACACGTAAAATACGAGGAGAAGGGAAAGTGATTTAATTACAAATTGAGAATTATGTAAAAACTGGGATTGTTCTGTATTAATTATAGGCAAAGTGATACATCCAATTACAGCAAGGGTAGATCTGATTAAGTGCCTCCAGATTAGGTCATGTCTATATTTATATTCATCCCAGATAAGACTTGCCTCTTCCTTATCTAATGGCTCATCTCTAGACAATTTATTTGGTTTTGACATATCTGGCCGGTTTAACATTCACCACAACTCGTTATATGAAGACTAAAATAGCACTTTATCCCTTGAAATTTCCGGATAAGGGTTGGTTTAATAGGTTTTTATCCGGCTCGCGAAGTTCTAGTAAAGTGGTGTCTAATGGACTTTGTACAGATAGTAGATCTTTTTTTGCCACATGGGTATAGATCATAGTGGTTTCGGGTTTGGAATGACCCAATAATTCCTGAACGAGTCGCAAATTCACACCATTTTCGATTAAATGCGTGGCATATGAATGCCTGAGTGTGTGTGGAGTAACGCGTTTTTTAATTCCGGCCTTGCGACAGGAACGTCTCAGAAAATTTCGAATACTACTCGCGCTATAGGGTCCGCCTTTTTCACCTTGGAAGAGGTACTGCTGGGGCTTGTAACTGCTCACGTAGTTTAGTAGCAAAGGCACTGTACTTTCTGCTAAAACAATGTATCGGTCTTTTCTTCCTTTTGATTGAACAACAACCAATTGCCTGCGATCCAGATCAATATTAGCCAAACGTAATTGAAGAACTTCCCCTATGCGCAATCCACAAGAATACAACAAAGCCAGGATGGTACGATGCTTTAAATTGTAAGTTACACGTAATAGATCGATCACTTCTTTCTTGCTCAGAACGGTGGGCAAATGCCTACTCTTTCTAGGGCGCTGAATTCCCTCTGGTTCTATTCCACTCTTGGTAAATCGATCCCCGAAATGTTTTAATGCGCTTACCAATTGCCTGTGGGTGCTTATACCATATTTCCTGCGTTTAACAACCACCTCAATAAAACGCTGAACAGATTCATTATCTAATTCATGTAAGGGGCGTTCTTTCCAATACAACAAAAGGAAAACAATAAAACTACGATAGGTACTAATTGTGGAAGGGCTCAAACGCAAACCTCCAAGGTATTGTACGTACAGTTCTAAAATCGCATGCTGCCTTTCATGAAGCAAGGTTTCAAAATTCTTTTGGATGGGTTTGCCAGGGTTTTGCAAATCACTTTAGTTCTGTTCTCTAAAATAAGGGATATGGAGTGAAGGATACTTGCACCTTGGAATTTGGAGAGGGGACTGGGGTTGGCTCGCTCCTTTGTTCATGACCAATATCATTGTATTCCCTTTATTTCAAAAGTACCTTTGATAGTTGCCCTACTCATTGACATCCTGTAATAAACAGTTGAGTCATGAGAACAAGAACATTTAAAAATCAGATCAAATCCATTTCCCTTTTCCTGGCAACGCTTATTTTATTCCAAAGCTGTGCAACTTATAAGACTCCATCAACATTAGAACAGGCAGTACAGGAACAGAAAGAAGTCAAGATTGTTACCATTGACGATGACACCTTGAAATACAAGTATATCGTCTACGAAGATGGCCAGTTTTATGGCGTAAATGACAATCCAGGTGAAGATGTAAAATTCCCAATTAGCACTGAGGAAGTAGCTGAAGTTTTGATGAAAGAAAAAGGACTTCCTACATGGGCCATCGTTGTGATTTCGGCAATTGGAGGGGCTGTATTGTTAATGGGAATTGCGATGTTAGCTTACTCACAAGGATGGGGATAAGAAACGATTTTGTTGTATGAAGAATTTAAACAAAAGACTAAAGGCCATTGCGTTATTACTATCAGGACTAATCCTCCTGCAAAGCTGTTCGGCTTATAAAACTCCGATTACCCTAGAACAGGCGGCCCAGGAAGAGAAAGCAGTTAAGATCATTACGGTGGAAGATGAGACTTATAAGTACAAGTACATCGTTTACGAAGACGGTCAATTCTATGGGGTAAAGGATAATCCCGGGAAGAATGTTAGATTCCCAATTAGTACAGAGGAAGTAGCTGAGGTGTTAATGAAGAAAAAAGGATTACCCTGGTGGGCATGGGTGCTTATTACGTATGGAATTTATTTGGCGGGTTTGGGGGTTTATTGTTTAACTAGTGATGATTGTTATTAATGAGGTCAATTGAATTTCTCATCTATATAATCAAGAATATTATCTGCTTTGATTTGAACAAACAAAAACCTAAAACAATGAGGAAGAATCATAAGAAACGGTTTAAATCTATTACGATCTTATTGGCATTACTGGTCTTGTTTCAGGGATGTGTCGTGTATCACAAAACGCCTACGACCCTTGAACAAGCAAGACAGGAACACATTAAGACCAAGATCACAAATACTGACAATGAAACCATGACGTACAAATACATCACCTATGAAGAGGGTACTTTTTATGGGGTGACTACCCGATACGGGAAAGAAGTAAAGAAGCCTTTGAATGATGAGGATATCGTCAGGATCATAACGAAAAATAAATCGGCATCTACATGGGTCACCGTAACCGTGATTGCTGGACCAATAATAGCCCTTATTATCGCTATGATAGCAGTACCTGGTTTCGGCTTGGCTAGTGCTCCGTGAAGGTAAATAAGCATCTTAGATGCTCCAATTTCCGTCTTTTCCTTTACTCGGGACAATAATGTTTCTGAATTTTGATATACCCCTTCTCAATTTAAATTGTACAGACTTGACTTTCAGGTAATGATTTTTGAAATCCGCTTCATTTCTTGACTTATTCTCGTCTGAACTACTTTTCCATAGTATTCCTGGGTGATTTTAATACTGGAATGCCCCAGGATTTCACTGACTATTTCCATTGGAACATAATTATTGAGTAACACAGCAGATACGAAAGTCTTATGTGCAGTAAAATCGATGCGGATTTGCTTGGGATTTGGAACCTGCCTGCCGGCAGGCAGGTTTGGTGCTTGGAACCTGCCCGACGGCAGGCGGGTTTGGAGAGGGGACTGGGGTTGGCTCGCTTCCACCTTCGCCTCCAGGCTTCGGCGGACAAGGCACTCGCCTGACCCAGTCGTCCCATTCTGCAAATACAAAACCAACGCAAGCCATGCTTGCGCAGTTTTTTGTTACTTGAAAACACTTGAGCAAGCTCCGCGTTTCCCATAAACAAAAAATCCCGCCTTATAGGCGGGGTTTTGTGCTTGATCGTGACCTGACTGGGGTTTACTGTAAAAGCGCTTCGCTGCTTTACAGCATAAACTTCTCACCCCAGTTTTATTGCATAAAAAATCCCGGCCATTAGCCGGGATTCCATGTCACTTCGTGACCTGACTGGGGCTCGAACCCAGGACCCTCTCCTTAAAAGGGAGATGCTCTACCAACTGAGCTATCAGGTCTAAATATTTCGAATTCGAGGGGCTTCGCCCGCCGAAGCAATCCGATAGATTGCAAAGGAGGGCAAATATACTATCATAAATCCATTTTTCAAGAGCAACTACGCATATTTTTGGCAATTCTTTGAATTGCGTTTCTTTTCCCTCATTTTTGCAGTATGACTCCTCAAAAGATCGCGCTTTTTGGCTATATGGGAAGTGGCAAATCTGCCATTGGATCCGCGCTGGCCAATGATCTTGGAATTCCTTTCTTTGATCTCGATACCTTAATCGAAGAATCCGCCGGGACTTCTGTACAGAAACTATTTGCCAAAAAAGGGGAGTTGTTCTTTAGAAAAAAGGAAGCCGAAATCCTGAAGGAATTCTTAACTACACATGATCGGTATGTTCTGGCTACAGGTGGCGGGACTCCTTGTTATGGAAATAATCTTTTCCTCTTGGAAAGAAGTAAGGCCTTAACGATCTATCTGCAAACTCCAATTCCTGTTTTAGCGAGTCGACTAAAAAAAGAAAAATCACATCGCCCCATGATCAGCCACCTGGACGATCATGAAATGATAGAGTTCATAGGGAAACATATTTTTGAGAGAAGCGCCTATTACACCCAAGCGAAATACCATATTAGTTGTGAGGAAAAAGAGGTGGAACAGATCGTTGAAGAGATCCGTGAGGCACTAATCTAAATAGACCGCAGCATTTTTTGGAGCGATCTTTACCTCAATATGTTCCTGGAGGGATGTTGACAATGAGATTCCCTTAAAATCTGCTTTAACGGGGTATTTCTTGTGATTTCGATTGACTAAAACCGCGGTTTTTAATCGTTTTAATGGGGTTTGAAGAAAATGGTGCACTGCATAGATCAGAGTGGTGCCGGAATTTAACACATCATCTACGATCACCACTGAGGCATTTTTATAGTCCTTTTCTTCCAGAGAAGTGGTCACCCCGCTTTCCAGGGGATCTTTCTTATTCATCTTAACTGTACATAGTACAATTTTGGCCGAGGTAATCTCTTCCAGGATCTCCTGAATTTTGGTTGCCAGTTTTAGCCCCCCTCCATCTATCCCGGCAATAATGATCTTCCTCTCATTGACATTGGTTTCATAGATCTGATAGGCGATACGCCGTATTTTGTTCTGGATCTGTGTGTGGTTTAAGATCTTATTTTTCATCTTCCGCCTGATTTCTGATCAAAGATAGGAAAGTGTTTCTTACTTAGATCAAGGAGATTTGGACATGAGTTATTCCGTATCATCGAGGTAGCCTTCTATATCTCTTCGATCTTTCTTTGTGGGGCGGCCCTCACCTTTTTTTCTATAGTGTTTCTTTGAAAGCCGCATCATTTCCCTATGTGCCAGCGCCTCCTCAGGAGTGCAATCTTTACGGAGTTCGTCTACCAATTTAGCGCCTACACGGCTTTTAGGGATCCCTAATACCTCGAGTTCATAATTCACCTGGTTAATACGTACGCTGATATGATCGCCAATCTGAACCTCCTTAGCCGGTTTTGCGGCTGTTCCATTTATTTGGATATGTCCTTTTTTAGTTGCTTCCGTAGCCTGGTTGCGTGTCTTAAAGTAACGAGTACACCAGAGAAATTTATCGATTCGCATCCTCCCAAATTCTTTGTTAAGGTAAGACGCAAAAATAGGGGAAAATTGTATCTTGCGGGCTTAAAAAGTAGCTGTGATGTATCTTTCCAAGCGGGTTTTTCTCTTGATTTTCATCGGTATTCTCTTTTCTTGTTCCAATGATGAGGGACCTGATTTTGAAGTTGTTCCTCCAAGAGGCCTGGCTGAAGTTGAAGCTGAGGATGCTGCGGAACTAATAGAATATCTCCAGACGCATTTCTATAACTATGAAGATTTTGACAATCCCCCTGCTGGCTTTGATTTTAAGATCGTTCTGGATACGATAGCCGGGGATAATGCAGACAAGACGCCCCTGATCGATCAGGTGAGCAGCGATACACGTACCGTACAATCAGGCGAATTCTTCCTGGATAATGATGAAACAGTAGACCATACGTTTTACTATCTCGATGCCCGATCGGGTGGAGGAGAAAATCCATCTGTGGCAGATTCTGTTTTTGTGCGTTATCGTGGATCACTTTTAACTGGGGAATCCTTCGATGCTTCAGAAACTTTTGGAATTTGGTTTGATCTGGCACAATTACAAGGGCCCCAACAGGGAGCGAGAGGATTTGCAGAAGCTACCCCTTTCTTTAAATCTGGTACCAATTTTATTGAGAATGGAGATGGGACGGTTACGGTAGAAGGATATGGTGTTGGGTTGATGTTTATGCCATCCGGCCTTGGTTTTTTTAATGTACCCCAGGGCATAAACATCAACCCAACACCATATCCTTCTACCGTAACCGTCCCATC
>JAHHLF010000253.1 GCA_018679315.1 Bacteroidia bacterium
GGAGACTTCTCCACCTTTTTTATTTTCCATCAATGATATTTCTAACTACAAGCTTTTATTCCTTCCTGATGCAAGTAGAACGAAATTTCTTTCAATTATTACATCATTGCGCATTTCAACTGAATAATAAGACGTTTATCCAAAACCTTTTTCGGCTGTGCCCCTTTAGTATACATTTGGAGAACCATAGCATAAGTAGGTTAAGTTCATGGTAAGATTTGGGGAAAAAAGGCAGGATAACTCCTGCCTTTTTTATTTGATAGCAATTATGTATACTATCATTGATTGATCCCATCCTCCTATTTCCAGGACTTTCGCTAACACTTAAAATTTCTGAAAAAACTTTTGTTATTTCTCACAATACCAGTAATTTAGTACTGCCATAGCATAAGTAGGTTAAGTTTATGGTAAGATTTGGGACGAAAAGGGCAGGGGCTTCTCTGCCCTTTTCTATTTTAGGTAAACCAAAAAGCCACTCCTCTTTATAAGGAATGGCTTCATTTATTTTCAGGATTTTCTTAACCTGGGTTAGCTATTTACCTGATAAAGTTCTGCAACTCGTTCCCAGTTGATCACCTCAAAAAATGCAGATATATAATCGGGGCGTCTGTTCTGATAATTTAAATAATAAGCATGCTCCCATACATCGATACCCAGAATTGGGTGTCCGCCGCATCCAGTATTAGGCATTAACGGATTGTCTTGATTGGGTGTAGAACATATGTCTACCTTGCCTCCTTTGTGCGAACACAGCCATGCCCAACCAGATCCAAATCTGGTTCCAGCTGCAGAACTGAACTTATCTTTAAATGTTTCAAAGGAACCAAAGGCATCTGTGATCGCTGCGCCTAGATCTCCACCAGGAGTACCACCACCATTAGGAGACATAATGTCCCAATAAAGCACGTGATTGTAAAAGCCTCCTCCATTGTTCCGAACGGCCATATTTGACATATCCAGGTTGTTCAAGATATCTTCAATGGACTTGCCTTCCAATTCTGTTCCGGCAATTGCTGCGTTGAGTTTAGACGTATATCCGTTATGATGTTTTGTATGGTGTATTTCCATTGTACGTGCATCAATATGAGGCTCAAGAGCATCATAAGCGTAAGACAAATTGGGTAATTCGAAAGCCATAATTTCTTTTTTTAATTATAAAAGTTTGACTTTCAAAGGTACATTTTTTTTGCGTCCTCGAGAAACGAAATCCCCTGCCATAATGCCCTTAAGATTATGTAATTTGCAGTTTAATACATGCAATTACCCAGCTTCCATATATTCCATTCTTCTGCCGGTTCAGGAAAGACATTCACTTTAGTGAAATCTTATTTGAAGATCGCTTTGTCCCAACATGGAAGAAAAGGTTTCAGAAAGCTTTTGGCCATTACATTCACCAATAAAGCAGTGAATGAAATGAAAGAACGAATTCTCAGATCGCTCTCCGATTTCACTTCAGACAAAATCCCTTCCAGAAGCAAAGCATTGTTCGATAGCCTGCGTAAGGAGATGGAACTAAGTGAGCAGCAAATACAAGAGCGTTCGCGTATTCTATTAAAAGACATACTCCATAATTACGCGTTTTTTGATGTGTCGACTATTGATAAGTTCAACCATCGGCTGATCAGGACTTTTAGTAAGGATCTGGGGCTTGCTCACAACTTTGAAGTCACCCTGGATACGGATGCACTCCTTGAAGAAGGGGTAGATAAGCTTCTTTCCAAGACAGGTATCAATAAAGAATTAACGGAGCTGTTATTGGATTTCGCTATCGAACAAGCAGAGGAAGACAGGAATTGGGATATCAGCAGGGATCTTCAAAATTTTGGCCGATTCTTATTCAATGAGAATCACAACGTCTTTCTCACTGATCTCTTGACGCTGCCTTTAGAGGAATTTCAAAAGATCAGAAAAAATCTAAGGAAGGAAATAGGAATATCTAAGAAGGAGATCTTATCCATATCAGATACCGTTCTTTCATATTTACAAGCGCACGACTTAGATGACAGCCTGTTTAGCCGAAAAACCTTGCCTAATCACTTTAGAAAATTTTATTCCCTCCCTTGGGATTTGAACAAATTGTACGGGAATCAATTGGAAGCTAATTTGAAAGCCGGCACTGTTTTCAATGCCAAAATGGCCCTCCCAAAAGAAATACATCTTGATATACTATTGAAACATTATCTGAAGCAAAAACAAGAAGTCATCAGAAATGCGCTTCTATCAAATGCGTATAGAAATTTCGTTCCCCTAACCCTAGTCGCTTCTATCAATCGGGAGATCCAGGAAATAGAACAGCAGAGATCGTTGTTGCCAATAGGTAATTTCAACCAATTGATCTCTGAACAGATCAGGGACCAGCCTACACCCTATATTTATGAACGGATGGGGGAAATCTATCGGCATTATTTTATTGATGAATTCCAGGATACATCCTTACTCCAATGGAAAAATCTGATCCCGCTTATTCAAGGGGCCTTAAGTGGAATGGACGATTCCGGTCAAACAGGTTCCCTGGTTTTGGTTGGAGATGTTAAGCAAGCCATTTACAGATGGCGAGGTGGCAAGGCCGAACAATTCCTGAATCTGATAAATCTTACACAAAATCCTTTTCAAGCCGAAATAAAGAGAAGCGCACTCTTAAAAAATTACAGGAGTTCAGAAGAAATTATCGCCTTTAATAACGACTTTTTTAAGTCGACCAGCCCCGTTTTACAACAACAGGAATTCAGATCCTTATTCGAAGAGGAAGTGGTCCAGGAAGTAAATGAGCGTAAAGGCGGGCTGGTATCCCTGAGGTTTATCGAAAAGAGCGATCCGGATCTGGAGCTGGCCTATACTAATAGCGTTATCGCCATTTTGGAAGAATGCACTCAGAAAGGATATGGCCTACCTGAAATATGTATCCTGGTACGAAAAAGAAAGGAAGCAAGCTTGTTGGCTAAAGCACTTACCGACACCGGCGTTCCGGTGATCTCTCCGGAATCACTTTTATTGGCATCAAGTCCAAAAATAAATTTCCTGATCCAGCTGTTGTATCTCGCCCTGTACCCAACAGATCTTGCCGTAGGATTTGAAATACTAAATTACCTGGCGCCACAGAATACAGATAAGCATGAGTTCATTCATGCCCATTTGGAAGGCATCCGGGAATTGCTGACCAGCGAATATTCCTATGACCCCGTTGCCTTGGAGGGTTTATCCGTTTATGAGGGTTGCACCTATGCGATCAAAAAATTTCAACTGGCAAAAAATGGATCCGCGTATATTTCTTTTTTCTTAGACGAGGTTTTATCTGTGGAGAAATCTAAAGGCGCAGGAATTGACACCTTTCTAGCACATTGGGAGGCCAAAAAAACTTCCTTGGGAATCCCTTCTCCGGAAGGATTGAATGCCTTGACAATAATGACCGTGCATAAGGCAAAAGGCTTAGAGTTTCCTATTGTTATTTATCCCTTCGCTAATTCGCGGATCTATGATGACCTTAAGCCCAAGATATGGGTGCCTGCAACTGAACGAGTCTTTAAACCGCTATCGCATATCATGCTCAATAAGAATTCTAGTCTTGCCCATTATCCTGAAGCAATACGGAAAGCCTATGAAGAAGAGCAATACCGACTCGAATTAGATTCCTTTAATGTCCTTTATGTAGCCTTGACAAGAGCGATCCATGGATTGTATGTTTTAGCCAATAAAGAATTAACAAGAGATGGTAAGGCATCCCAAAAAACCTATAATGGCTTATTCATTAATTATTTGATGCAGCTGGGGAAATGGAATGAGGCCCTACTTCAATATGACTTTGGGTGCCTCTTACCATTTGAAGAGGTTTCAGATCCTATTTCAGAGAGTGAAATTCAATTTACCTATTCACAACATGAGCACGGGCCCAGAAATACGATAGTTGATTCCGATATGATCTGGGAATCCGAACA
>JAHHLF010000042.1 GCA_018679315.1 Bacteroidia bacterium
ATGAATACTATCGGATGGAACCGGATTCTATCCATAGTTATGTGCGTTTTATGAACGAACACCTTTTTGATCACATCGATATCCCTGAGGAAAATGTCCATATCCCTGATGGGACTCTTGAAAAAGATGAGCTGAAAGCTTATTTCGAAGAGTATGAAAATAAGATCACTGAAGCAGGTGGCATCGATATCCAGGTTCTGGGGATCGGGCGTACAGGACATATCGGATTTAACGAACCCGGTTCCAGCCTGCGTTCCAAAACACGTATGGTAAGACTCGACCAGGTAACCCGCCTCGATGCTGCGTCTGATTTTTTCGGCATAGACAATGTGCCTGTTAAAGCGATAACCATGGGTGTAGGTACGATCATGGCCGCCAAGCGAATAATCCTGATGGCATGGGGCGAAGGAAAAATGGAAGTGATCAGGGAAGCCACAGAAGGTAAGATTCGTGAATCTATTCCGGCCACTTTCCTGCAACAGCACCCAAATTGTGATTTTATCCTGGACGAAGCAGCCGCCTCCGGACTTACCAGGGTAAGCACTCCCTGGCTGGTGAGCGAATGCGAATGGCATGATGCCCTCATCAAACGGGCAACACTCTGGCTATCTCAAAAATTGAATAAGGCTATTCTTAAGCTCACCAATGAAGATTATAACGAACACGGCATGGGTAATCTCATTGCCGAAGTAGGTGCCGCTGAGATAATCAACCTCAGTGTCTTTAACCAATTGCAGCGCACTATCACAGGATGGCCAGGTGGAAAACCCAATGCAGACGACAGTCAGCGTCCGGAACGGGCAGAGCCCTATCCAAAACGTTCCCTGATCTTTAGTCCGCACCCGGATGACGATGTGATCTCTATGGGAGGCACCTTGCTCAGACTCGTAGACCAGGGGCATGAAGTGCATGTCGCCTACCAGACCTCGGGTAATATTGCTGTATTTGATGACGAAGTGATCCGTTTTCTGGACTTTGCTACAGACACTATGCAGGAGAATAAAGAACTGATAGCCCAGCGGCAACGCGTCCGCACTTTTTTAAAGAATAAGAAACCCGGACAAGTGGATTCCCCTGAGATCCAGGAATTCAAAGGCTTGATCCGCAAAGGGGAAGCCCTGGCAGCTTGTCGTTATTGCGGAGTGGACGAAGAGAATGCGCATTTCTTGAATCTGCCCTTCTATGAAACCGGGAAAGTGAAAAAGAATCCACCTACCCAGGCCGATGTACAGATCGTTTATGATCTCTTACAAAAAGTAAAACCGCACCAGATCTATGCTGCGGGCGACTTATCTGATCCGCACGGTACACATAGGGTCTGCCTGCAGGTAATCTATCACGCACTGGACCAACTGGTACGTGAAAAAGCAGAATGGCTGGATGATTGTTGGGTATGGCTCTATCGAGGTGCCTGGCAGGAATGGGAAGTATCCGACATGGATATGGCGGTAGTTATCGGACCAAAGGATCTGGACCGGAAAAAGAATGCGATTTTTAAACACCAGAGTCAGAAAGACAGCGCTATGTTCCCCGGCCATGATGATCGAGAGTTCTGGCAGCGTGCCGAACAACGAAATAAGCATACGGCAGAAAAGATGAATCAGCTAGGACTGGCCGAGTACGAGGCCGTGGAAGGATTTGTGCGCTATGATTATAATAAGGAATCGCGTTAAACACATAAAACCCTATTTTCGTATCCAAGCCAGCCAATGACCAAATGGTAGAAAAGAACAAACGGGCCTGGGCCTGGATCCCACTCCTTTACTTTACGCAAGGATTCCCCTTTGTCATGGTGGTGGTCGTATCCGTCATCATGTACAAAAAACTCGGGATCTCCAATGCCGATATCGGACTGTATACCAGCTGGCTTTATCTGCCCTGGGTAATAAAGCCGTTGTGGAGTCCGTATGTAGATCTCATATCTACTAAGCGAAATTGGTTTCTGTGGATGCAACTCCTGGTATCCGCTGCTTTTCTGGCGATTGGATTTTTCCTGCCGACCAATATTTTCTTTATCACTACCCTGGCATGTTTCTGGATGGCTGCCTTTGCTTCGGCGACGAATGATGTGGCTTCCGATGGGTACTATATGATCGGACTTACCCAGGACAAGCAGAGCTTTTTTGTTGGTATCAGAAGTACCTTCTATAAATTGGCCAATGTCACCGGACAGGGGTTATTGGTCATCCTTGCCGGCTTTTTGGAAAACGAGTTTGGCGACAATGCCAAAGCCTGGTCCTATACCATGATCGTTACCGGTATACTAATGTTGGCCTTGACAATAGGTAATTTCTTTGTGACACCTAAATACGAATCTTCCGAAGCTATCGCGCTGGAGAAACCAAAAGGATTTCTTGAAGTTTTCAGGACATTCTTTAACAAGAAAGGTATGGGCATTGCCCTGGCTTTTGTGCTCTTTTTCCGTCTGGGGGAATCGCAATTGGTCAAGATGGCTGCACCTTTCTTCCTGGATCCAGTCGAGAAAGGCGGACTCGGTTATACAACGGCGGAAGTAGGAACGATCTATGGGACTATCGGGGTCATCTTTTTGACGATCGGTGGGATATTAGGCGGAATCCTGATCTCCCGTGACGGTCTCAAAAAATGGTTGTTCCCCATGGTACTCTCACTCAATATTCCCAATGCTTTTTACGCCTTCCTGGCGATTACCAATACCACCCATATTGTGCCCGTAGTGACAACAGTTATCCTGGAACAATTTGGCTATGGCTTCGGCATCGCCGGCTTTATGGTCTACCTGATCTATATAGCCGAAGGGGCATCCAAAACCTCCCACTACGCCCTGGCTACAGGCTTTATGGCCCTGGGAATGATGCTCCCTGGATTGATCAGCGGCTTTATGCAGGAATGGCTTGGCTATGACGGATTCTTTATCTGGGTAGTCATTGGAGCGCTTCCCGCTTTGTTTATTTTGAAGTATCTTGACTATCCGCCAGAATACGGAAAAAAAGGCGCCGGCAATGATACCTGAGTGGACAGCAGTTAACGAAGCTTACGACACCCTTTCTCCCAAAGAACGGATCGGGCAATTCTTTATGCCTGCAGCCTTTATTAATGATACAGAGGAAGATGTGCAGGCCATGGAAGCATTGATTCGTGAACATGGCATAGGCGGACTCTGTTTCTTTCATTCAAAAGCGTCGGCAGCTACTAATTATGAAGGCAAGAAAGAGGTGGTTTATAATGAAAAAAGCAGGCAGAGGCTTCAGGAACTAATTGAGCGCTACCAGGCGGCTTCAGAGATCCCTCTTATGATCGCTATTGATGCCGAATGGGGCTTGGCGATGCGGGTAGAAGAAACAGATCAATTCCCTTATGCCCTGACACTCGGCGCGGCAAAAGACAAGCAATTGATCACCCAGGTAGGTCAGACTATTGCCCGTGATCTTCGAAAAACAGGCATCCATTGGAATTTTGCCCCTGTGGTAGATATGAATGTTCAGCCGGAAAATCCGGTGATTGGCTATCGCTCCTTCGGAGAAGATGCCCATGCGGTCACAGAGAATGCCCGTGCATTTATCAAAGGCATGAAAGCTGAAGGCGTCTTGCATGCCATTAAACATTTTCCGGGCCATGGTAATACGAAGGTAGATTCTCATCTCGGACTCCCGGTGTTGGAAGACGATAAAGAAACGCTGTTACAAACAGACCTTTTTCCTTTTGTGGAATTAATAAAAGAAGGCGTAGATGCCGTCATGGTAGGTCACCTGGCCGTACCTGCTCTAACAGGCGGAAAGATAGAAGCGTCTTCATTATCCCCAGGCATAATAAAAGGTTTCTTAAGAGGGGAGCTGGGTTTTGAAGGTGTAGTTGTGACCGATGCCTTGAACATGCATGCCATTTCTCAGGAATACGACAGTCCGGGAGAGCTGGAATTGGCTGCGTTTACTGCTGGTAATGATGTGCTTTGCTATTGCCCCAACCCAGTGGCTGGGATAGAGGCTATTTTTGAGAATGCAACAGAGGCCGATATTAAAACCGCTTTCTATCGCATCTGGGCCTTGAAACAAAAAGCGTTTCAGGAACCAAAAAAATCACCACAATATTTGCCTGAAGCCGTAAATCTAAATAGCTGCCTGGCCAGATCATGTATTACACTTTACTGTGGCCAACCGGATGGTATTGCGCATTTTGTGAAGCAAGGTTTTGGTATCGTAGAATGTGGTTCCGGCGCCCAGGCCGATTCGGGAGTTGTAGTGGATAGCTCATCGTTGATAGTTCCTGGCAAAAGCTTTACAGACCGGATCAAGGATCAATTTGATATGAACGAATTTAAAACAGCCACTCAAACAGTTGATGAAATTAAGGAAGGGCTTGAAGGGCAGGAAAATATCCTATTAGTACTGCGGCCTCCACAGGTGAAACCGCAGTATCAATTTGGTTTAAATCAGGATGAATTAAAACTGATCCGGGAATTATATGCGGAAAAACAACTGGTCATTTATCATTTTGGGAATCCGTATATGATCAGGGCTTTAGGATTATACAAGACATTGGCAACCGTAATGTTGTACCAGGACTTCCCGGAATTCCATGAAGTAGCGTTTAAGCATTTTATGGGTGAAGTAACTGCAAAGGGCAAATTGCCCGTCTCGCTGGCATGAAACTAGAGGAATACCATGTATTGGGAATGATGT
>JAHHLF010000356.1 GCA_018679315.1 Bacteroidia bacterium
ATGAATACCTCTACGAATGGGCAGATGATAACAACATTAGCTTCGGTGAAAATTCCGATATCATTATGGATGATGTGGTACTGAAGAAGTTTCAACAAGAAGTAGACAATGCCAATGAAAACTTTGCCAAGTGGGAAAAAGTAAAACAATTCCGTCTTACGCCTGATGTTTGGACGATCCATGATGGACATCTGACACCTACGATGAAGCTTCGCCGGAAGATCATCAAAGAAAAATATATCAAGCTATACAACGATATCTACGGGCACTAAGTCTTGCTTTCAAGCTGCCCTTCCTTTTCCTTTAATCTCCTTTTCTGTATAAAAATGTGATTTATTTACTATGCATGCATAGTATATTTTTGTATATTTGGAAGCCTAACTAGTAACCAATGAAAGAAATCACAGTAGACTATATGCTTCGCGCCACCTGGCAAGCTGTTACCCGGATGTACAATGAAGAAGCAAAGAAATACGATTCTACCATGGCCGTTGGCTTTACCCTATTAAGTATCGATCCAAAATCAGGTACACCTTCAACAGCCCTAGGCCCCAAAATGGGGATGGAAGCCACCAGCTTATCAAGAATCCTCAAAAGCATGGAAGAAAAGGGATTGATCGAACGGAAACCCAATCCTAAAGATGGACGGGGTGTCCTGATCCATCTCACGGAGTTTGGTTTGGAGAATCGAGAGCGCTCTAAAGTTCGGGTACTAGGATTTAATGAATCTGTTAGAGAATTGCTTACTGAACAAGAATTAAACGTGTTTTTCAAAGCGATGGAAACTATCCATGAGATCGCAATCGATAAAAAGATATTTGAGAAAAACAAGATCCACAAATCAGCCTAAAAATGAACAAACACATTAAAAAGGTAGCCGTTATCGGTTCCGGGATCATGGGAAGCGGAATCGCCTGCCACTTTGCCAATATAGGAGTGGAAGTACTTCTGTTGGACATTGTTCCCCGCGAACTCAATGAAAAGGAAAAAGCCAAAGGGTTAACGCTCGAGCATCCGGCTGTTCGTAACAGGATGGTTAATGATTTCCTCGCTTCGGCCTTGAAATCCAAGCCTTCCCCTATTTACCACAAAAAATTCGCTAATAGGATCACAACTGGAAACCTGGAAGATGATATCGCCAAAGTAGCAGATGTGGACTGGATCATTGAAGTTGTAGTGGAACGGCTCGATATTAAGAAGAAAGTATTTGAGAATCTGGAGAAACACAGGAAGCCGGGAACCCTTATCACCTCAAACACATCCGGAATCCCAATCCAGTTTATGAGTGAGGGCAGATCCGAAGATTTCCAGGCGCATTTTTGCGGTACGCATTTCTTCAACCCTGCGCGATATTTAAAACTTTTTGAGATCATTCCGGGTCCAAAAACTAAACCGGAAGTCCTGGATTTCCTAAACGGTTATGGTGAAAAATTCCTTGGTAAAACTTCAGTGATCGCCAAGGATACGCCAGCCTTTATTGGAAACCGGATCGGGATCTTTAGCATTATGAGCCTGTTTCACGCAGTGAAGGAAATGGGAATGACGGCTGAAGAAGTAGACAAACTCACTGGTCCGGTGATCGGCCGGCCTAAATCTGCCACTTTTCGAACGGTCGATGTAGTAGGCCTGGATACCTTGGTACATGTGGCCAACGGTATCCATGAGAATTGTAAAGAAGATGAGCGTCACGAGCTCTTCAAATTACCGGATTTCATCCAGACCATGGTAGATAACAAATGGTTGGGTAGCAAGACCGGACAAGGGTTTTATAAAAAGGTAAAAGGCGAAAAAGGGAAAAGTGAGATCCTTGCGCTGGATTTGGATTCCATGGACTACCGCGCCAAGAAGCGCGCCTCTTTTGGCACACTGGAGCTCACAAAAACCATAGATAAAGTTATCGATCGCTTTCCTGTTCTGGTTGGCGGCAAAGACAAGGCTGGAGAATTTTACCGAAAAAGTTTTGGGCAGTTATTCGCCTATGTGACCCATCGTATCCCTGAGATCTCAGATGATGTCTATAAGATAGATGATGCCATGAAGGCCGGATTTGGATGGGAACACGGTCCTTTTCAGATATGGGATGCCATTGGCCTTGATAAAGGACTGGAATTAATTGAAGCCGAAGGTCAGTCTGCTGCACCATGGGTTAAGGAGATGAAGGATAATGGTATTAGTTCTTTCTATGCAGTTAAGGAAGGAGCAACCTATTATTATGACATCGGCAAAAAAGCCATGGAAAAGAAACCGGGTCAGGATGCCTTCATTATCCTGGATAACATCCGGAAATCCAATGAAGTATTTAAAAACAGCGGTGTCGTTGTAGAAGATCTGGGCGATGGTATTCTGAATTTGGAATTCCAATCCAAAATGAACACGATCGGCGGCGATGTTTTAGCCGGACTAAATAAAGCTATTGACCTTGCAGAAAAAGATTACCAAGGCTTAGTGATCGGAAACCAGGCAGCTAATTTCTCTGTCGGCGCCAATATCGGGATGATCTTTATGATGGCCGTTGAGCAGGAATATGACGAGCTCAATATGGCTGTGAAAATGTTCCAGGATACGGTAATGAGATTGCGTTATTCTGCCATTCCCACTGTTGTAGCACCTCATGGTATGTGCCTTGGCGGGGGTTGTGAATTATCCCTTCATGCAGACAAAGTTGTCGCTGCTGCAGAGACATACATCGGACTAGTTGAATTTGGTGTAGGTGTGATCCCGGGCGGTGGTGGTTCCAAAGAAATGACATTAAGAGCATCCGATACCTTTCACAAGAATGATGTGGAGCTCAATGTCCTGCAGGAATATTTTCTGACTATAGGAATGGCCAAGGTGGCTACTTCTGCCTACGAAGCTTATGATACGGGTATCCTTCAAAAAGGAAAAGACATAGTAGTCGTCAACAAAGACAGACAGATCGCCACGGCAAAGTCCTATGCTAAACTAATGGCCGAGTCAGGATATACCCAACCCATCCCTCGAAAAGATGTCAAAGTACTCGGTAAGCAGGCTTTGGGGATGTTCCTGGTAGGCACAGACTCTATGGAAGCCGGGCATTATATTTCTGAGCACGATAAAAAGATCGCTAATAAGCTGGCCTATGTGATGGCTGGGGGCGACTTATCTGAAGCTTCTTATGTTAGTGAGCAATATATACTGGATCTGGAGCGCGAAGCTTTCCTGTCACTTTGCACAGAAAAAAAGACACTCGAACGTATACAACATATGCTTAAAACCGGTAAACCCTTAAGAAATTAATCATGAACAAAACTGCATATATAGTAAAGGCGTATAGGACAGCTGTGGGCAAGGCACCCAGGGGCTTATTCCGTTTCAAGCGACCTGATGAGTTAGCGGCAGAGACCATTGAGCATATGATGAAGGAAGTACCTCAACTAGAAAAGACGAGGATCGATGATGTGATCGTAGGTAATGCCATGCCTGAGGCAGAGCAAGGATTAAATATGGCCCGTCTTATATCGCTAATGGGACTAAAAATAGAGGATGTACCGGGAGTAACAGTAAATAG
>JAHHLF010000202.1 GCA_018679315.1 Bacteroidia bacterium
CATGGGGAATGCAGCACCGTACTCCAGCGCAGCTTCGCCATCCACTTTTTTGATTTCTGGGAGATTGGCCAGGCCGAGATAGTCATTGATACTCCAGGTAATAACTTCCTTGCCCTGGAATTTCATACGATTTGAGATAGGTCCCTCCAACTTCGGAAAAACGAAGTATCCTTCTGCCTGCGACGCCCATTTACCTAATGGGCCTTTGTTCTCAATGATCCGCTCAAATAAGTCTCTCATAATGGCCTGATTGATTTTGCTTGCAAAACTATGGATTTTTGTGCGCTCCTCATAATTAAAATTCCCTTCTTTATACCTGCAAAAAAAAAGCAATGACACCCGGTCATTGCTGATTTACAATATGTTAGTCAGTTATTTAACCGCTTGTTTGGTCTTTTTCTGAACTGTTGTTTTTTCTTCAGTAAAGCCTTGCTCCTCCATCCACTTATCATCAAAGACCTTACTCATATAACGAGAACCGTGATCAGGGAAGATAATGACAACCCTGCTATGCTTATTGAATTCACCATTATTAGCCGCCTTACGAACAGCTTGAAGCGCTGCGCCACTTGTATAACCTACAAATAATCCTTCCTTCCTGGCGATCTCACGTGCTGCATGAGCACTCTCTTCATCTGAAACCTTGATAAAATCGTCAATGATCTCGAAATCTGTTGCATCAGGTATCAGGTTCTTACCCAATCCTTCAATACGGTACGGATAGATCTCATCGGCATCAAATTCTCCGGTTTCGTGATACTTCTTAATCACAGAACCATAGGCATCTACACCCAATATTCTAATATCGGGATTTTGTTCTTTCAAATACTTTGCTGTACCAGAGATCGTCCCACCGGTACCACTACAGGCGATCAGATGGGTTATGGTTCCCCCTGATTGCTCCCATATTTCAGGGCCCGTAGTCTTGTAATGGGCATTTATATTCAACTGGTTAAAATATTGGTTGATATAAATAGAATCTTTATTCTCCTTGTGTAAACGCTTGGCTACCTCATAATAGGAACGAGGGTCATCGGCACTTACGTGAGCAGGGCACACATGCACTTCGGCACCCATAGCGCGAAGCATGTCTATTTTGTCTTTGGACGATTTAGAACTTACCGCCAGGATACATCTGTATCCTTTTACCACACTGACCATAGCGAGGCTAAAGCCAGTATTCCCTGAAGTAGTTTCCACGATAGTGGCACCCTCGGTAAGGATCCCAAGTCGTTCCGCCTCTTCAATAATATGAATGGCGATCCGATCCTTGGAAGAATGACCAGGATTCATAGCCTCTACTTTGGCGTAAAATTCTCCGGGAAGGGTATTGGTAACGGAGTTCAATTGGATGAGTGGCGTATTCCCGATAAGTTCGAGAATATTCTTGTAGGCCCTTATCTTTTGTTCCATACAGTCAGGTTAGCATATGCAAACCCTTTTGGGGGGATATGCATACAAGAGGCAAAAATACTATTTTTTTAATTTATTGGCTAATTCCTTCTAAATCAAGTAGAAAGGCATACTCTTTTGCATATTCTTTTAAGGATTCGAAGCGTCCTGATGCCCCTCCATGGCCTGCATCCATATTGGTATCCAGGAAGAGTAAATTATCCCCTGTTTTATACTCCCTGAGCTTAGCTACCCATTTGGCAGGCTCCCAGTACTGCACCTGGGAATCGTGGAGTCCCGTGGTCACATAAAGATTAGGATATGTTTTAGCTTCTACATTGTCATAGGGCGAATACGATTTCATATACTGATAATAGGTTTCGTCATTCGGATTACCCCACTCATCGTATTCCCCAGTCGTCAAAGGAATAGAATCATCCAGCATTGTGGTGACTACATCTACAAAGGGGACAGAAGCGATGACGCCATTATATAGCTCCGGAGCCATATTTACAATAGCTCCCATCAACAATCCTCCTGCAGATCCGCCACTGGCATATAAATGCGCTGCACTGGTATATCCGCTCTTGATCAGGAATTTTGAACAGTCGATGAAATCTGTAAATGTGTTTATCTTCTTAAGCAACTTGCCATCCTCATACCAAGGCCTGCCCAAATATTGACTACCTCTGACGTGCGCAACTGCAAATATGAACCCGCGATCGAGCAGACTTAGCCTCACACTTGAAAAATAAGGGTCTACAGTACTTCCGTACGATCCATAGGCATATTGTAAGAGCGGCCCGCCTGCCTTTGGATCCGTGTCTTTGTGATAGACCAAAGAGATGGCTACTTCTGCCCCATCTCTCGCTGTGGCCCATACGCGTTCTGATCTATAATTGGCTTTATCGAATTTCCCACCAAGTATTTCCTGTTCTTTTTTGATCTCCTTTTCCTTTGTGCGCATGTTGAAGTCAATAACCGAAGTTGGATTGGTCATCGCACTGTACCTAAAACGAAGAAATTCAGTATCAAACTCCGGGTTGGTCGAAGTCAAGGCAACATACGTTTCGTTATCAAAAGGAATATAATAGCTATCTGCACCATCCCAGCGAACTATTTTGATCTTATTCAGCCCGTTTTCCCTTTCCGATAAAACATAGTAGTCTTTGAAGGTATCGATATCCTGAAGCAAGACATCTTCCCTGTGCGTGATGAAGTCCTCCCATTGATCTTTATTCGTATTGTCATCCGGGGTTTTCATCAATTTAAAATTGGTGGCCCCGTCCTTATTCGTCAGGATATAGAAATCATTTCCGTGATGGGCTATGCTATATTCCAGCTCTCTTTCCCGAGGTGAAAATATCTTAAACTTACCATTTGGATTGCTGGCCTCAAGTATTTGAAATTCAGATGATAAGGTGCTATATGATCCTATGACAATAAATTTCTCAGATTTGGTCTTATATACATAGGTTGAAAACGTATCATCCGCTTCGTGAAAGATAAGTTCATCCTGGTCAGCAGGGGTGCCTAGAACATGTTTGTAGATATGCGAAGAGCGCAGGGTGACCGGGTCTTTTTTGGTATAGAACAGCGTTTTGTTATCATCTGCCCATACAGAGCTTCCTGTTGTATTATCAACCTTATCCGGATAGATCTCCCCTGTTTTCAAATTCTTGATCTGAATATGGTATTGCCTTCTGGAAATAGTATCCACAGCAAAAGCCGCCATGCTATTGTCCGGACTTATGTTTATGCCTCTTAAATTGAAGAATTCATGCCCTTTTGCCAATTCATTGCAATTAAACATGATATCTTCTTTTGCGGTCAGACTATCCTTGAACCTGCCATAAATGGGATACTCATACCCTTCTTCGTAGCGAGTAGAGTAATAATAGCCTCGGCGTTTGTATGGAACCGATGAATCGTCTTCTTTTATTCGGCCCCGCATCTCTTCATAGAGATCTTTTTTGAAGTCTTCTGTATGGGCCGTCATGCCCTTATAGTAGTCGTTTTCAGCGCTTAGATAGTCTAACACCTCCTGATCTTCACGCTGGTTTAACCAGTAGTAGTTATCGGTCCGCGTGTCGCCGTGCATCGTCAGTTCTTTCGCTACTTTCTTTGCGATTGGGGGATCCAGATCAGCCATTTTTTTCTGTTGTTCTTGACATGAGGTCGCAAAAATAAGACTTATTGCGAACAGGATAGAATAATAGGTATGTTTCATAAATGCATTAATTAGCGCCACAATTTACTAATTTTGAAGCATCAAAAGCATAAACTATGTTAGGAGATATGATGGGCATGATGGGAAAGCTCAAGGAAGCAAAGGAAAAAGTGAAGGCTACCAGGGAGCGACTGAATACTATAGAACTCCGGGAACTCTCTGAGGATAAAACAATTGAGGTTGTTTTAACCGCAAATAGGGAGATCAAAGCAATACATATAGATGATTCCTTGCTCTCAGATAAGAATAAACTGGAAGAAGCCCTGGTAAGTACTCTGAATAAGGCGATCAAGAAGGCCGGGGAAGTACATAATGCTGAACTGAAAGCCGTTGCCAAAGAAGGACTTCCCAATATTCCGGGAATGGATGCGTTCTTAAAATAAGGGAAGTCGGTATACTTCTTGTTCACTAAAACGCAAATACGACTTATGAAACGCTATGTATTACTTTTTCTTCTTATCCCATTGATCGGATTTAGTCAAAGCGATCAGATCTCAGTTGCCGATATTAGCTGGCATCTGAACTACGACAAGGCGCTGAAAGAATCTAAGAAAGAAAACAAGAACATCCTGGTCTACTTTACGGGTAGCGATTGGTGTGCGCCCTGTAAGAAATTGAAGAAGGATTTCTTTGAAACTGAAGATTTTAAGTCAGCTTCTGAAGACTATATACTATTATATGTAGATATACCGATGAATAAAGATCTGCTGACATCGGATCAACTTGCTCACAACAAAGCACTCCTCCCCCGATTAAATAAGAAAAGTGTATTTCCTCTATTCACTGTTGTAGATCCTAAAGAGCGTCTATTAGATAAAATGTCGGGTTATAATATGACCGGTGAGATCCGGTATCACCTGGAATTTATGAAAAAGAACAAGGGCTAAGAACCTTACCAATAAAAAAGGCTTCCGATCGGAAGCCTTTTTTGTTTTGTGACAGATCAGATTAGTTATTGATCAATCTGAATTCTGTTCTCCTGTTAGACGAATGCTCTCTTTCTGTACAAGAAACACCATCGGCGCAGCGATTCTTAAGATTGCGCTCTCCATAGCCATTGGCAACCAATAGGCTGGAGTTAACACCTTTAGAGATCAAATAATCTGCAACTGCTTTTGCTCTTTTTTCAGAAAGACTCTGGTTAGAGTTTGCAGAACCACGCGCATCTGTATGCGACGCAATTTCCAATTTAACACCTGGGTTCTGTTGTAGAACTGGCATTAAACGAGAGTCGATAATTCGCATAGCTTCAGAAGTAAGAGAGGCGCTACCTAAGTTCCAATTGATAGGAAGTGCTTGGTATTCTACCAAAGAACACTCAACTTCTTTCCATGTAGTGAGTCCACCTTTCTCCTTTAAAACTTCGCGTGTTACCGTACGGGTTTCAGCAGGAATAGTTTCCTCAACTGTCGTTGCATCTTTGTCTAAAACAGTTTTGGTGATCTCTGCATATTCAGCAGGAATTATCTCCTCAACTACGCGGGCAGGCTCAAGCATTACTCGCTTGGTATACGACCCGGATTTAGAACCAATTGGTGCAGATGTTGTACTAGCATCATTGGCAATTACCTGAGTAGACACAGTTGTGTATTCTGCAGGATATCCTTTATAACACCAATAGCGACAGTCGTCCGGATTTCCGGAAGCACAATCAGGAGCAGGTGAACCTAATTCCCACTGGGCATAGGCCGGCTTGAGCTCGATCGTTTCCGAACTTGGCGAAAACTTTGCCGGAATTACAGATAAGGTGTTCCCACCTTCTTTAGAAACGTAAGTAACAGTTTCTGTTCCCCATTTTGCAGGTACAACAGCTAACCTTTTACCTTCATCCTTAACCAGTACTCTTTCAGTAACTGTTTTGAATGTGGCAGGAACAGTCCGTAGGACTTTGTAAGCTGGTTTAAGCGTAATCGTCACAGTTTCATTGACGTAAACATCAGGCGTTGTACAACGTACGTAGCACTTGCCTGGCTCGGGGTTTGAAGGGAGGTCTTGTGCCATCCCGTAGGCGGAAACCAATACCGCCAAAAGAAATAAATTTCTTTTCATAATAGTCTAGTGTTTTAATTAATTATTATATGCTCGCGAAAGTCTCCAATTCTATTTTTTTCATACTATCAAGCCGTCAAACAAAAATTAAGAATCGATGAAATACACAAAAAGCCGATGAAATGCGCAAGCAGTGCAAAAAACTAATTTTTTGGTAAGAATAATCTTACTTAACCGTAAATATTGAAACGTTACTTACCCACTAGCTTCCTTGTGGGCAAACACAAATAATCAGTAGTTTTTTAAATCGTGAATCAGGAAAACTTGGAAAGTAAGGACAGCACCTTATCGTGCATCTTATTGGTATAATCCAAATGAGTTACCATACGCAGTTTTCCCCCGCCCATCCCGATAATATGAATGTCCTCTGCCAAGAGTCGTTGCAGAAAGGATTCTGTGGATATCAATGTTTCATTCAGTTCAAAGATCAGGATGTTAGTCTCTACCGGAGCCACATAACTGACCCAATCTTGGGCTGTCAAAAGTTCTCCCAGTTCTTTTGCTTTTTGATGGTCCTTCGCCAGGCGGTCTATATGATGGTCCAGGGCATAAATTCCAGCTGCTGCCAAATATCCACTTTGTCGCATACCTCCTCCCAGGATCTTCCGAATGCGAATTGCTTCCTGTATCGATGACCTATCACCTATTAAAAGTGAACCTACAGGACAGCCAAGACCCTTGCTTAAACACACGCTGATGGTGTCAAAGAGATCTCCGCAAGTTTTCAGATCAATGGATCCTTCAACCATGGCATTCCATATACGGGCCCCGTCCAGATGATAAGCGAGCGCATTTTCCGTACAAAGGGATTTGATCTTTCTAAGTTCCTCCACATTCCAACAGGCGCCTCCTCCCTTGTTTGTTGTATTCTCAATACAGACCAGCGCCGTTCGGGGGCTGTGGTAAAAATCAGGCGGATTGATCGCTTCTTCTACCTGTGAGACGGTCATCATCCCACGGTCTCCGTCTACAAGCTTGCAGGATGCGCCACTGTTAAAACTAGCGCCTCCACCTTCATAATTATAAACATGGGCATATTTATCACAGATCAGCTGGTCTCCCGGCTGTGTGTGCAGTTTAATCGCAGTCTGATTAGTCATTGTGCCACTCGGAAAGAACAAAGCGGCTTCCATACCGAACATTTTGGCAACTTTCTCCTCTAATGCGTTTACCGTAGGATCTTCCTTAAAGACATCATCGCCTACCCGGGCACTCATCATAGCATCGAGCATTCCCGGCGTAGGATGGGCAACTGTATCACTGATCAGGTTGATCTTCACCTTACTTTTTTATGGGTTCATGCAAGACATCCCGATAGGCGAGCCATCCGGTATCTTTGCTACTGGTGTTGGTTTAAACTCATCCATGTCCTCAAAAAAGGCGTCAATTCTCCTGACCATTTCCACGTTCACTGGCTGAGGCTTTTTGGTGAGCAGTACTTTCTTTATGGACAGGAGTCGGGCAGCAGCGATCGCATTAACCTGGTCGTATACCTGGCTATGTGCTGCAAGATTCATCAGATGATGGACTACCCTGAAATTTACTGCATTCCTTATGGTTTCGGCATAGCCTGAGCCACCGGATTTGTTAATGCTGGCTTCCATCAACTTATCAAGTACTTCCTCCAGGCCAAGCTGATTCTTATCCATGGCTTTGTTTTGAACCAGGCGCGATGCGCGCTGTGGGTGCAGTAGAAGAGAGAGGCTAAAATCAGCAGCTGTTTCTGCTGCTGAAATAGCGTCGAAACTCACCCCGGTCACGCCTTTAAAAGATTCCCGTGTCCTGGGATAGCCCATCGCCCGCGGAGGAAATAATTGTAAGACATTTTCGGGGATCATCAAGGTATTTGGTTCTATTGTTAGCAGCAGCTTTTCCAGGGCTGCCAACTGCGCGTCTTTCGAGAGCGTACTTAGCACCGGCATAGAAGACCCCTTTACTGCATAAGTGTAATTTTGACCTCCAATAAGCTTAACAGCTGCTTCTGTTTGATAGCGATGGAAAAAATAAAGGGGAACAAACACATCTTCCAGGACTGAATTGGGATCATCGGTCCGGATGTTATCAATTGAAAATTGTGCGATAGCTTTTTCCCTTACTTCTAAAACTCTTTCTAATTCCTGAGAGGGAATCGTTCCATTATCCCATAAGTGCGCCTGTGCATGAGACCCGCCCTGTGGCCGGGCGTCCTGGTCGGATATGTAGCGTAATCCTCTTTGAAATGCCCTTTCCAAAATATAATTCAGGGCCTCGCCTTCATCTGCATCAGAACCAAGATCTGAATAGGAATAGGCTACAGACACCTTGTCCCATTCCCCTATCCCGGTATCATAGGCTTCATTAAAATCTAAATTGCCGCCTTTGATGGCCACATAGGGATGTGGATAATCCATGACAGAGGCTCTGTTATTCGTACTCGCCGCGAAATTATGCGCGAAGCCAAGGGTGTGTCCAATTTCATGTGCCGATAATTGCCGGATCCTGGCCAGGGCCATTTCAAGCATGGCTTCATGATTGTCGTCACGATCAGCAAAAGGCTTATTCATCAAAGCCTGGGCAATTAAAAAATCCTGGCGTATACGTAGACTCCCCAGACTCACATGCCCTTTGATGATCTCTCCTGTTCGCGGATCGCTGACACTCGAGCCATAACTCCAACCGCGAGTCGATCGGTGTACCCACTGGATCACATTGTAACGAACATCCATCGGGTCTGCATCATCCGGCAAGATCCGTACCTGGAAGGCATCTTTATAACCGATACTCTCAAAAGCCTGGTTCCACCATCTACCCCCTTCCAATAAAGCTGAGCGTACAGGTTCGGGCGTACCATTATCCAAATAATAAATGATAGGCTCTACGGCTTCACTTACTTCTGCATTCGGATCTTTCTTTTGCAAGCGATGGCGGGTGACATATCGTTTTAAAATAGGCTCCTCTACCGGAGTAGCATAGTCGTAATAACTAAAAGGATAGGACCCGCATCGCGGATCAAACTCCCTGGGCGAATAGTCAGAATCGGGGAGCTCAATAAATGAATGATGCTGAGACACGGTGACTAAATTAGGATTAGGCGTTACCGAGCGAATATAATTCCCCTGTGCATCCCCTTTAAAGGTAAGAATGGCATCAAATTCCAGGTTATTGGGAAATGCTTTGGTCCTGCTAAAATCAAAAGCGCTCTTACTTTTATCAAGGCTGTAGGATCCCTGTTTCGCCCTTTTGAGTCGCGCCCCTACCCGGTGTGCATCCTGCATCAGGAAATCGGTGATGTCAATATAATAGGTACCCTTATCTTCTTCGATAATGGGAAAGCCAAATAAGACAGATTTCGCGAACGCTTGTTCTACAGACTGTTTTTCCAGCTTGTTATCTGTCAGGGCTCGAAACCTGAGATTAGGTTGTACCAATAAAAGTTTTGTGCCAGCCTTTTTAAAATAAACTACTTGCTCATTTCCTAACTGCCCTCTATCGAGACCAATATCATTGCTTCCAATTCCACTGCTGAGCGAATACACATATAAAAACTCCTCATCCAGTTTATCGACCTCTAAAAAGATCTTATCTTTTTTGTCGTCATAATAGAAATCAAAAAAGCCCTTGAACTTTTGATATTCAGAGCTTTTTTCTGTGAATTGAGCGTACGTATTTATGCATACAAAAAGGAGGGTAAAATAACTGAGGCATCGCATTTTCATAGTGGTTGATTTATCTGACTAAAAATATATAAAATAGATTGCACAACCATACAATAGCCCTAAATTTGCCGAAACTTCATTGACGATGATCACAATGGAACAAAGTAAGGGTGTTGTTGAGCGCCTCGGAGCGCTGAGGAGGTATCTTTGACATTGAAGCCAAGCGTATTGAGATAGAGAACGAAGAGGAAAAAACACTCGCCCCCGACTTTTGGGACGATCCTCAAAAGGCTCAGGTCCAGGTAAAATTTATAAAGAATAAGAAGAAATGGGTCACTGATTTCGAAGAAGCAGAGACCCTGGTTTCTGATATGGAAGTCTTGATGGAATTTCATAGCTCAGGAGAAGATGTAGCGGAAGAATTGCAACAGGCTTATGATAAGGCCAGGGAAAAGATCGAGGCGCTGGAATTTCGCAATATGCTTTCCGAAGAAGGCGATGAACTCAGTGCCGTATTACAGATCACAGCAGGTGCAGGAGGTACGGAAAGTTGTGATTGGGCCGCCATGCTAATGCGAATGTATATGCGCTGGGCAGAACGGAGCGGCTTTTCCGTAAAGGAATTGAACTACCAGGAAGGTGATGTGGCCGGCATTAAAACGGTGACCTTGGAAATAAATGGCGAATTCGCCTTTGGCTGGTTAAAAGGAGAAAACGGCGTGCACAGGCTGGTGCGGATCTCACCCTTCGACAGCAATGCAAAAAGACATACTTCCTTTGCTTCCGTCTATGTCTACCCTTTGGTAGACGACAGTATTGAAATTGATGTTAATCCTTCGGATATAGAAATAACCACGGCCCGATCCAGCGGAGCCGGAGGACAGAATGTGAATAAAGTTGAGACCAAGGTGCAGCTGGTACATAAACCTTCAGGTATACAGATCTCATGTTCCGATTCCAGGTCACAACACGATAACAGGGCTACAGCATTAAAGATGCTTAAGTCCCAATTGTATGAAATTGAATTAAGAAAGAAACAAGAGGCGCGTGCTGCTATCGAATCGTCTAAACTCAAGATCGAATGCGGATCACAGATCCGCAACTATGTGATGCATCCTTATAAACTGGTAAAAGATGTACGCACAAGTGAGGAAACCGGGAATGTAGATGCTGTGTTGGACGGCGACCTGGATGCCTTCCTGAAAGCTTTTTTGATGATGATGGGGCAGCAAGATACCTCTGAATTAAACTAAAACGTATGATCACAATTTATCATAATCCCAGGTGCAGAAAATCTCGAGAAGGCCTGCAACTAGTCGAAGCCAGTGGTGAGGCGCATGAAGTGCGACTCTATTTAAAAGATCCTTTGTCAAAAAAGGAATTAAAGACTATTGTAAAAGCCCTGGGCATTCCCGCCGAAGCACTTGTCAGGAAAAATGAAGCTGTTTGGAAATCGGATTTTAAGGGCAAGGAATTATCTGAAGATGATGTCCTTTCTGCCATGCAAGAGAATCCTACCTTGATCGAAAGGCCAATAGTAAGCGATGGGAAACGCGCTGTAATCGGTCGTCCGGGCGAAATGATCTCCGAATTTCTTAGCGAAAACTAGCCTCTGCATTTAACAAAGTTTTAACCAACCACGGATAAACCTTCAGCTATTTTTGTGGTCTTACTTTCTTATACAATGCGTTTTATTTTATTCTTATTTGTTTTTATGATCAACGGCGTGATCCTAGGGCAGATTGGCTCACCTTACCGCCAATATGGTACACGAGGCGACCCGGTTGTACCGCGGGTAAACGAAAGACCTGTAGAGCCTGAGGCATTAACAGCTGAAGAGCGAGTAGACTTGCAGATGCCAAAGATCATCGAAGCTTGTGAACTCAACCCGTTTGAAGAAGCCGTGGTGCGTTCCATCCTGACAAAGTATGTACAAAAACGCATTGAACTCCAGATCCTGGCACTGGAGGCTGATAAGAACAGGGAGGCACTTGAAAAAATGAAATTAGAACAGGATACCGAATTAGAGCAAAGTCTTCCGCCAGAAAAGTATCAAGCCTTACAAGATCTCTATAAGAATAGAGGTAAGGTGAAGAAAAAGAAGAAAAAGAAGAAATCTAAAAGCTAACATGCAAAAATCCTTCCTGGTCCTGCTCTTGTGC
>JAHHLF010000325.1 GCA_018679315.1 Bacteroidia bacterium
ATCAAGAATTCTTGGAGCATGTCGATATAGATCGAGATTCCCTCAAGAATTTCCGCTACATATATATATTCGTTTGCTGTGTGCGATCTCGTACTGTCACCGGGGCCCAGTTTTAAGGAAGGGCAAGTTAGAACAGCCTGATCAGAAAGGGTAGGGGAACCGTATGTATCCCGCCCCAGTTTTTTACCTGCCTGCACTAAAGGATGCTCGGGATCTATCGACGATGATTGATGTCGAAGCGATCGCGCTTTCATTTCACAAGGGGCTTCCCGCTCCAATATTTCTGCGATCTGTTGATTAGAATATTTGTCGTTGACGCGCACATCAACTACAAGATCAACCTGTGCTGGGACTACATTGTGCTCCGAACCGTCATTAATTTGCGTCACAGTGGCCTTAACGGGTCCAAGAGTTTCCGAGACTTTATCAAATTTATAATCCTTGAACCATTCAAGGACATCGATGCATTTGTAAATAGGGTTATCCTGGTTTTGATGGGCAGCATGAGAGGAAATACCATTAACTGTTGCGTCAAAGACCACAAGCCCTTTTTCGGCTATTGCCAATTGCATTAATGTTGGTTCGCCAACGATCGCTACATCGATGGCTGGTATCTCTGTCATTACTTTTCGCAGTCCGTTAGCGCCTGAATTCTCTTCTTCTCCTGAAGCTACAAGGATTACATTATGCGATAAATCAGCAGCTTCATAGAAGTAGGCAAATGCAGCCATCAAAGAAACCAGTGGCCCTCCGGCATCATTACTGCCCAAACCAAACAATTTTCCATCGATGATCTCTGGTGTAAAAGGATCTCTGGTGTACCCAGCATTGGGCCTTACAGTATCGTGATGGGAATTTAGTAGCAGTGTGGGTTTGGAAATGTCATAGTACTTATTTTGTGCTATGATGTTATTCATGGATCGCCTATGTGGTATCCCGAATTCGTCTAGCCAATTTTGAATGCACAATGCCGTTGCTGCTTCTTCTGTAGAGAAGGAAGGCGTAGCTATCAATTCTTTCAACAAGAGAATGGCTTTATCTGAAAGTTCCTTTTTTGTTTTCATAGTCGTATGCGAGTTGAAGGGATTTTTGCATCTGTGAGCATCTTTACATTCCCTAAATATACCTGTGCGACCTGGTGGCGCAGGGCATGATATCCATTGTCAAGCTTTGGGATCATCCCATCAGTTATCTGATTTGAAGCGATCAAATCCTGATAGATTGCTTCACTCATATTGCGTATTACCGAACTCTCATCATCCACATCTTCCAGGACACCGGGTTTATCAAATACATAATACAATTTGGTGTCGTATAGGGAGCTCATGGCAATAGCTGTTTCTGAAGCAATTGTGTCGGCATTCGTATTCAACATCTGGCCCTTGCCATCATGCGAAAGTGCACACATGACAGGGGTGTGTCCACCTTCCAACAGGAGCTTCAAAAAATCCGAATTTACTTTTTCTATATCCCCGGCAAATCCAAAATCTATCGGTTGAGGAGGTCTTTTATTGGCGAGCACTGCATTGCCATCTGCACCACTAACTCCTATAGCCGCACAACCCGTGGCTTGTAGTCTGGCCACAAGCTTTTTATTTAACAAACCGCCATAAACCATGATCGCAATATCGAGATTTTCGGAATCAGTAATACGCCGGCCATTGATCATTTTACTTTCAATGCCCATTCTGTTGGCAAGGGTACTGGCTTGTTTCCCTCCTCCATGAACGAGGATCTTTAGCCCCTTTAAGGCGTTAAATTTTTTCAGGAAAATATCGGTGGAATTTTCCTTGTTAAGGATCTCCCCTCCGATCTTTACTATGGACAGCTGCTTCTTTTTCATGATCCTAATAATTTTTTAAGGACGAGCTGCGCGGCATACGTTCTGTTATTCGCTTGTTTCATTACAAGTGATCTATTTCCTTCGAGGACTTCACCTGAAACGACTACATTTCTTCGAACGGGCAGGCAGTGCATAAAATACGCTTCACCAAGCTTTTCCTTTGTCATCATCCAACTACTATCCCGGGATAGTACTTTTCCGTACTGAGAATAAC
>JAHHLF010000285.1 GCA_018679315.1 Bacteroidia bacterium
GTCTTTATGCCCAAAATCTGTAGTTAAGGTGATGATTGCCATGCAGCATCGATGAGAGTTTTAAGGCCTCGAACCAATTTTTTAGTTAAATTTGTGAACAAAATTACGCAAAATTAAGCGAAGGAAAACAGGATTATTTCAGACCTCACTTTTAACCATTTTTCTATTTGAACGAGCTTAAGTTAGAACTCACCGATATTAGTCCAAGAGAATTTTTTGGACAGAACAACGAACATATTGATCTGATTAAAAAGTACTTTCCCAAGTTAAAGATTGTAGCCAGGGGAAGTAAGATTAAGGTTTTTGGCGATGATGATCAGCTGGAGGAATTTGAGAAGCGATTCCAAATGCTAAGCGAACATTTTGCCAAGTACAATTCGATCAATAAGAATAGCATAGAACGGATCCTGACCAGCAATGGCAAAGAAGATTACCAATCTTCTGAATCCAGTGATGATGTTTTAGTACACGGCGTTAATGGACGCTACATTAAGGCATTGACGGTTAATCAACGCAAATTGGTCGATGCCATTGGCAAGAATGATATGGTATTTGCGATTGGCCCGGCAGGAACCGGTAAAACGTATACCGGGGTTGCCCTGGCTGTGCGAGCACTAAAAAACAAGGAAGTAAAGCGGATCATCCTTACAAGGCCGGCTGTTGAAGCGGGCGAAAATTTAGGTTTTTTACCGGGAGATCTGAGAGAAAAACTGGATCCGTACATGCAGCCTTTGTACGATGCACTGAGGGATATGATCCCTTCAGAAAAACTAGCCCAACTTCTTGAGGCAGGGACGATCCAGATAGCACCTATGGCATTTATGCGAGGGCGCACACTTGACAATGCTTTTGTAATCCTGGATGAAGCACAGAATACGACCCATGCGCAAATGAAAATGTTCCTTACCCGTATGGGTAAGAATGCAAAATTTATTATTACAGGTGATCCTGGCCAAATAGATTTACCAAGACGTGTATTATCAGGACTCAAAGAAGCCCTGTTGATCCTCAAAAATGTAAAAGGTATTGCCTTTGTTAATCTGGACGACAAAGATGTTATACGTCATCAGCTAGTAAAGCAAGTGATAGACGCGTATAAAAAGATCGAACATCAAAACTAAGTTTCTATGATCGATACTTTAATGGAAACCCATTTTCAATTCCCAGGCCAGGTGGGTGTCTATAAGGGAAAAGTTCGCGAAGTATATACCCTGCAAAACGATATACTGGTCATGATCGCTACGGATCGGTTATCTGCTTTTGATGTCGTCATGCCAAGAGGCATCCCATTTAAAGGTCAGATCCTGAACCAGATCGCGTCTAAAATGATGAAAGCCACTGAAGACCTTGTGCCCAATTGGCTGATGGCAAACCCCGATCCCAATGTTGCCGTAGGTACGGCCTGCACTCCTTTTAAGGTGGAAATGGTCATACGAGGTTATATGGCCGGACACGCCAGCAGGGAATACGCTGCCGGCAAACGAGAATTGTGTGGTGTTTCTCTCCCGGAAGGGCTGATAACCAACGATCCCTTTCCAGAACCGATCATAACTCCTGCTACAAAAGCTGAAAAAGGAGATCATGATGAAGATATTTCAGCCTCTGATATCGTTTCAAGAGGTTTAGTAAGTGCGCAAGATTATGAGCAATTAGAAGACTATACCCGGAAACTTTTTAAGAAAGGAACCGAATTAGCTGCCGAGCGCGGATTAATATTAGTAGATACCAAGTACGAGTTTGGTAAAGACAGGGAAGGGAAGATCAGATTGATCGATGAGATCCATACACCGGATTCTTCGAGGTATTTCTACTCGGACGGATATGAAGAACGTCAGGTAAGGGGAGAGGCTCAAAAACAGTTATCCAAGGAATTTGTTCGGCAATGGTTAATATCCCATGATTTCCAAGGATTAAAGGGTCAAGTTTTGCCTGAGATGAATGATGAATACATTTTGTCCGTGTCCGATAGGTATATAGAATTGTATGAACATATTACCGGAGAAGCTTTTATTAAAGCAGAAACCGCACAAATTGAGTCGAGAATAGACCAAAATGTGCGGCAATATCTTAGTACTGTTGCCCTGTCTTAACTAGCCTTACTTAATTGCCAGCTTGCCAGAATATGATTTTTCTGAATTATCTGCTCGTAATATGTACAGGCCTTCATTGATGTTGGGCACTATATATTCGAAATTTCCATTGATCTCTGCTTTCTGTTTTTTAATCATTTCTCCAGATATTGAGAACAAGGTAACTTCATAAGTACCTTGCATAATCCCATTGAGTTCTACCGATTGATTCGCAGTTGCAGGATTTGGGTAGATATTCATTGGTATATCATCATCAAGGATAGTACCAATTGCCGTTGCCACAACTTCATTCAAATCTTCTTCCGGGTGTTCAACCAGATTTAGGACCAGGGTTTCATCACCTTCGTTGTAGTTATCCTTCTCTGTCTTTACTGTGAACATAGCCGAGATCTCACCTGCAGGTATAATCAAGGTTTTTTTAGGGGTAACAAAATCAGCTATATGTGCAGTTCCTCTTGAAATTTCGATCCCTAGTTCAAGGGATTTTTCCAGGGGTTCAGACAATGTAAAATTGAACTCCAGTTTTCCACCTTCGTAGACAGAGGCATTATCGATCATTAAATTAGGCTTGCTTTGTTGAGTTTCTTCTTGTTCTTCTGCTTCTTCTCCTGCACATTGCGTTGGAGAAAGAGTAAGATCTGTTCCGTCAATACCGGGTTTGCTCAAAGTTATCCGATCGATTAAATGTCCTTTTGATCTTGCCGCTATTTCCATGGTGTATACGCCGGGCTCATCAAAAGTGACATAGATTGAATGGCCATCATTGTCGCTAGTTAAAGTAGACCATGTCCAATTTGTTTGCCCACTGCTATAGACTTTAAACCATCCGTCGGCACCGGCTCCATTAGGAACCGGACTTTGTCCGCTTCCTTTGGGATATATTATACTTCCATTTTTTTCACCGTAAAACGAATCCGCATCCGGAAAGCGTAACCAACTATCATTACTCTCTGTTGTATTGTTTCCTATACCCACTTTTGAATGCCATTGGAAAAGGTAAGTGCCGGGATTCTGTATGTTAATTGTTGTGCTAATAAATCCAGTATTTGGAGATTGAAACTGGTTTTCACCCTGCCATTCTAAGTAACCAACACCGCTAAATCCGTTAAAGTCATTTTCAAGAGACCAGTTACCAGAATAAGCAAGGTCTTCAGCCTCTATAACAACTATCCCTGATGAATCTATAAAGTCGGCATTGCAATCCTCTGAACCCGGATTTTCGGGCAGTGGATCTTCTTCGGTTTCATCTTCTTCTGGCTGGATAACCGTAATTTGAGATTGACTGGTGAAATTACCATCAATAGAGGTGACTTGAATGGTTGTTGTCCCTTCACCAACTGCAGAAACTAACCCTTGCGGATTAACGCTTGCCACTGCTTCATCTACAAAGGACCAGTTTACAGCCTGATTAGTTGCATTAGCTGGAATAACTTGAGCATTTAATTGAAGTTGCTGTCCTATCTCTAAAGTAACTGAGGCTGGGGACAGGTTAATTCCTGTAGCTGCTACATCCTCTGTTCCGGAAGTGGTACACAACGTCTCTTCCAGATTCAGATCTGTGTTACCGGCAGGATCTAGGGACAAGACAATCCTATCTATCAGGTGGTGCTTGGATCGCCCGGAGAGCTGCATGGTATAGATGCCGGGTGAATTAAATGTCACATATATCTTATGACCATCATGATCACTAGTTTTGGTTGACCAGGACCAATTCAAGGAATTCATAAAGATCTTAAACCAATTATCTGAACTGGCACCGTTAGGATGAGGTGTTTTCCCACTGCCTTTTGGGTAAACTTTATGCCCATCGTCCTTCTTGCCGAAGAAATCATCGGCATCAGGAAAGCGAAGCCATGAATCATTGCTTTCCGTATGATTATCCCCATGGCCGATATTACTCCGCCACTGGAAGAGGTATGTTCCGGGATTATTAATCTTGATACTTGTATTTGTAGTACCCTGGCCCGGGTTTTGGAACTGGTTGCTACCGGTCCATTCTAAGTATCCCGTTCCAGAATAACCGGCTTTGGATGATCTCTTTTGCCAGCCATTGGTGAATTCAATGCTTTCTGCTTCTATAATGACCCGGCCATCGACCTCTTCAAATTCATAGTTACAATTCCCACCAGAAGAGTCTGAATTGGTCCCATGGCCGGAGCCATCGCATGGATTTTCCATTAATTGCCTGGCATCTATGTGATTGGCAGTCTTATTCCCACCGTTGAAAGGTCCGCCTGTTATCAAGTAATATGACATTCCTGCATCTGAT